>JAYSLX010000082.1:0-14862 GCA_043725245.1 Geobacteraceae bacterium
GAGCCGATCCCTCAATCGCACGCTGCTCGTTGGCCGGTGTGCCCCCAATATATTGCTTTGCCAGGCGGACGGATCCGTTGAATGCCATTTCCGGAAGGGCGTAGTTAATCGAGCTTGACAACGACAGGATACTGTCGAGTTCGGCCCCCTGCTGACTTTTGACGTCAACCGATGCCTGCACACTTGTTCGGAGACGCTGGGCAGGGCTCCAGGCGGCTTTCAGGGTGGTATTGGAATTCATATAATTATTATTCACAATACCTTGAGTGCGGAACAATTGAGCGTACGTAGAGGTAGCCTGACTTGAATCCTGGCCATTTCCATTGTTGCTTCCGACGGAATAGGTCAGCAGCTGGCTTGCATCAATAACAAGCCGGTCTGAGTACTTGTATGAAATGCGCCCTGAAAAGGTCTGTTTTAGGCTCTCACTGTCATTATTTGTCTTGTTATTCAAAGGATCCGCATTAATTAAATTGTTATTCATGGTATCGGCATTGTAGATGATCTTGTAGGAGGCGAAAATACCGACAATGTCGGAGAATCGCCTGGTGCTCGCAAGATCGGCGGACGCCTCCGCACTCATGGAATCCAGAGTCGTTTCCTTTGAACGCTGGATCGAAAAGGATGGCGTAAGGGTAAAGGGAGATCGTTTGAAGGCCTCGACATTCAACGATGCACGCATATCCTCTTTGTTTATTGGCGGATTAACCGACAGCACCGAACTATTAGTAAAGCTGGTCTGTTTGGTCGATTCGTAAACAACGCGAGATTGCCACTGTGTATCGACCCCCCAGTCCCCTCTGATGTAGAGAGGCACGGTTATGGTGTCAGTTTTAGACTCCTGGTTGTCCAGCCTTCGAACAAACGAGTTGAAGTTCCTCGCCTCCCAGCGTGGCCGCGTCACGATACCAAAGAGGTTAACACTATACTCGACATTTTTTCCTCTATCGCTTCCTTCTCCTTCCCTGCTACTGACAAACTGCCCATCGGCTGAAATCCTTATCCAGTTGGTCAGATCCTTCCATGCTCGGTTTCCTCCAACCGCATTTGCCATGCCGACCCCTAGGGCCTGATACTCCGAAGTGCCGCTATTTTCTGCTGTAGCCAGATAGTTGAGAGTCTTCCTATTGGTGTAGTAGATCCCTCCTCCACCACCCCGATCGGATGCGGAAATCATAAAGGTTTGATATCTTGAATGCTCCGGGGTCGCGCTTTTGCGGTTATCGATGTAACTGTCTTTAAAATCAAATTGGAGGATTGGGAGCTGATTGAATGAGGAATACTTAAACGAATCGAACTGGCTGCCGAGAATAAGAGAAAAACCGCTCTCCATTCGAAGACCGCTCTGGATGTCGTCATTGATATAGGGTAGCAATATATCGTTGTTACCTGACACACTCCCCTGTGAACTTATGAATCGTCCCCTATTGAGATCGCGGCTGTAGGCGATAAATTTGACCGGCATCTCCCTGGGTTCAAACTTGTACTCACCTGCGTATAGCAGGTGCCCCGTCTTTATATTAGAATCAGACGCATCCCCTCTCATTCCAGTATTCGAGTCTATGGAAAGCCATTCATAACCGAGGAGATAGCCGTAACTTGACGAGCCTTTATTTTTACCACCGGAGTACACAAGAGAGTAACGCTGACTTAAGGCACTTTTGGAAGCAGGGTCATTCCCGGACCGGTCATAGTAATCGTACCCCAGCTCAACCTCCCCATTTAACCTTGCATCTGCAGGGGAGGAAAAGAGTGGGAGCAGTGTGAATATAGTCACAGTGCATACGATAAAAATCTGCTTCACATTACACCTCAGATGGAATTGACCATGGCAAAAAAGGCCCTATCTATAACATAGGAAAACGCGGCCTGCAATCATCAACTCTAGTCATATATTTGACTGCAATATATATACCGCGGGTCTCCATGGGGTATCTCCCCATCATCCGGTCGATAGCGAGGCATTATCACAGATACGTCGCAATAACATGCAGTTATTTGACAGATAACAAGTTATATAGCCGATTAGTCGCAGCAAATCAATGGTTATCTACACGTAGCACTTTGGTGGATAGCAAGAGAACCCCCTGCTCCTGCGGCTGGATGGGTCAAATAACCGACAGAATATCCAGTCGATTATTATTAATGAAAAATAAAAAAACCGGGGGCGGAATATCCGCCCCCGGCGTTGCATCATATCGATGCTTTGCAGATCTTACTTGTTGTGGCAAGCGAGGCAGAGTTCGCTGCCTTTGTTGTTCTTGCGGAGGAAGTAGGTTGCGGAGTTGTCATGTACGTTGTGACAGCTTGCGCACTCCATGAAACTACCGCTACCGGCTGCGCCGCCTGCTGCATAGAAGGGGCCTGCCTTGGGAACGAGAGAGACGATGGAGTTATTGGCACCAGCGAATGAGTTGGCGGTGTTGAATTTGTTTGCAACTTCAGTGCGGCTGAAAAGGGCGCTAACGCCGGTAAGGCCCGCAATCTGCTTCTGGGTGTAGGCTGCATCGTAGTCGAAGTTGATCGGATGGTCGTTGGTGAGGTCTGTACCGAGTCTGGTAGAGTTATCGGCAATTGTAACGCCAACAGATGTACCACCGGAAACCTGGGGACGGGCAATGGCGCCGAGGCTGGTTACGCCGTCATGACAGGACATACAGAAGATGGACACGGAACCAGAACCCAGCTTGGCGCCTGCACCTTGAACGGCGTTAGAGAGGTACTGGCTGCTGCGATACATGTCGAAGTTTCCGTAGGACGGATTGTTACGGTTCCAGAGAGGAGCCAAGCCAACGGTGTTGTGCGGGGTGTGGCAATAAACGCAGATCTCTGTTCCTGTTGAGCTGTAGGTGGCCTTAAGTAGGCCGTTGGAGAGGTCATGCTTGGTGTTCTTGATGGAGGTGATTGCGAATGCTGCGGTTGCGCTCATTGCCAACATTGCTGCTACCATTACGATGTGCTTTTTCATAATTTCCTTCCTTTCCTTAGGTGAGTTTTCTGCGTGATGCGCAGATTCATTTAATATGACATTCAATATGCAGAACAAATGCCAAAACTCAAAAATATTATAATCATTTAAAAACAGCATCTTACGCAGAGCAGGTCCACACAACTAAGTTACCCAACGCTAAAGCACCTTAACTGTCCGGCTTTTACCCGGCATTTAACCGAGCGGTATCCGACTATTTGGGTGCTGCCACAGTTCCAGGGATTACAGGGTACTCCTTCAGGAATTTTTCGTTCAGATACTGAAATACCTGGAAGCGACCATTGAACTGATCGGCAACATAGATGGTGTCGTTCTGGTCAATTGAGATCCCGTTGGGGTTCATGAAACCTCCCGGGCCAACAGGAGCTCCGGGCTTTGACTCATAGGCCGTCCCGATGGAAAGAAGAAGTTCTCCCTGCTGGTTGAATACAGAGAGCCTGTTTGCCCTTGAATCGGTTGTGTAGATATGCCCTTCGGAATCCACGGCAGCTGCCTTGAGGATTGAGAACTGGCCAAGGGCATCGCCACGCTTTCCGAACTTGCCAAGAAACTCCCCTTCCGGAGAAAATCGTACGATCCGGCCATTCATGGAATCGCAGACCACGATATTACCCTCCTTGTCAAGGGCAGCTGATGTAGGGCGGTTGAGCCCGTCCTTCTCATCCTTTTCCTCGCCCTTGTCGTCTTTTACTTTTTCATTCCAGGTATCAAGAGCCATCAGCTTCTTTCCGGCCAGGTCTGTTATATAGATCTGATGTCCCGCTATGGTAGGGATGATGATACGCTTCCTGATCTTGTCGATGGCAATAAAGCCGATGGACTTCACCTCCGGAGGGAAGGCAATCTCTTTAAGATAGGTATGATTCCTGTCAAAAACATGAATCTTGGGAGTTGTCCTGATATCCGCAACATAGATGTTTCCATCTGAGTCAAACGCAATCCCCGTGACTCGGCCGAGGGGGACGGATTCGGAACCGAGCTCTGACAGTTTCCTGTTTTTCAAGTCAAACACCAGCACATTGGCGAGTTTGTGATCTGCAACATAGACCCTGCCGTCTCCGTTTGATGCAGCATACACCGGCATATTGATAACTGTGCCCTCTTTTTCGCCCAACAAGTCGGCCATAAGGCCTCCCCCCCCCTCCAGGTCCGTCTCTCCATAATAGGCCCCCAGCCACTCAACGCGAGGGTCGTCGGGCTGAGGAGGGAAGAAGTAACGAAGCTTTTTACCCTGTGGTGCAGCACACGCGGAGAGCGTCATTAGCATCAGAGGAACAAGTATCCATTTCACCATACTCGATAAGTCAACCAGCCGTGTTTTCATGATTTCATCTCCTTCTCTACACAGATTTTCAGGCAGTTAAAGACTCGTTTGCGACGGCGATAGAACCGAACAGCCTCGTCATTTCGCGTGGCAGAACTGACAAAGCTCCAATCTATCCGCTTTGCCGCTGACAAAGAAATATCGAACTTTCCCACCATGGGGGTCGTGACAAGAGACGCAGGAGAGTTCCTTCCCCTTTCGCTTTGGGGAAACATCATCGCGACCGCTCATCGGATGACCGATCCCTGCAGTGCTGCTGAGGACATGGGAGCTCTTCCCGATCTTTTCGTGGCAGGAAAGACATAGTTCATTTATAGAGGTGTGCATGAATGCCGGGAAGTTGGTACCATGGGAATCATGACAGAGTTCGCACATCCCCGCAGCCACAGGCCCGTGAGGGAAGGCGAATTTCTTGATGTCGTCCGCCTTGTCGGCATGGCAGTCATAGCAGAGTGCAGTGTCACGTCTGGAAAGGCCGTGCCGGGGGTTGTCCGTCTTTGTATGACAGTATGTGCAGGTAAAGCTTGTCACTGGTTCGTGCGGATACTTTACCTGAGGAATCTGCCTGTGACATGTTGCACATGTGCTGGATCCGGCAGAAGCAGCATTGCCCCCTGCAGCTGCCATGATATGGCACGATACACAGATCTTCTCGTTTTCCGGGGTATGCAGGACCATCGCACGGAAACCGGTTGGAACAAGCGAACGGTCGCCAAGAGGGTTGAAGAATATTTCTGCGGAAACGGACTGTACCTTAAAGCTTCCGCTGAACCCCTCAATGAGTATGGTGTTTTTCCCTTTGTCCCATAACGGTTGGACAATCAGGAAGTCCCGAAAGCTTCTACGGTAGCCAGGGGAGCTGATCTGCATGATATCACCATCTATACCGTTGACGGTGATCCTGACCCCGGTAATGGCGGTATCGTTAGTTTTGAGGATGAGGTAGTCTGAGCGGTACACCCAACTCTTGTCTGCCGGATAAATTAGCTGCATTGCCGCAATGGCGCGACCCGGGATAAGCAGAAGGAGTAGAAGCATTACATGGCATTTCCAGTAGCGATTCACTTCACTATCCTTCTTACCTGAACAGACTGCAATAAGTGGTAATTTAGCGAAAAAACGCAACGAGAAAGAAGAGGAAGATCCAGACTATGACCGTTCGTTAAAAGCGGCACGGTATGTTCAACCGCGCCGCCGGCTTGCAAGTGACTTCTACTTTCCACCACCATAGCTGTGTAAACCTGAAAGGAAGAGATTCACCCCAAGGTAGCAGAAGATGGTTGCAGCAAACCCAACAATGGAGAGAATTGCAGCGCGTCTACCCACCCAGCCCCTGGTAATACGGGCATGCAGGAAAGCGGCATACACGAACCATACGATGAGCGACCAGGTCTCTTTGGGGTCCCAGCTCCAGTATGTGCCCCAGGCGTAATTTGCCCAGGCAGCACCGGTTACGATCCCCAGGGTAAGGAGAGGAAACCCGATCATGATTGCCCGGTAATTGAGGTCATCAAGGATACGTATCCCGGGAAACATTGAGTACACGCCCCCTGCAGGGGAATCACCGTCTGCCTTTTCCTGGCGTTCCTTGATAAGGTACATTATGGAGATGCCGCAGGCAACGGCAAAGGCCGCATAACCGAGGAAACAGGTGACGACGTGATAAAGGAGCCAGTTGCTCTGAAGTGCCGGCACCAGAGGTTCTATACCGCTGTTAAGCCTGAGCTGTGCCCATGACATGCCAAGGAGGGCAAAAGGTATGACGAATGCCCCGACCACCCGATACTTGTACTTGTATTCTATAAGTCCGTAGATAAGGACTATGGTCCAGGAGAAAAAGACCACAGACTCATAAAGATTGGAAAGTGGGGCGTGCCCTACCCCCATGTCATAGGATTCCTTCCAGCGAAGGATTATGGCTACGGTCTGAATCAGCAAGCCAAGATAGGCTGCCCCGCTTGCAGCCAGCCCAACCTGCTTGTTCTTGCTGGCAAGGAAGCCGAAAAAGAGGAGCATGGAGACCATGTATGCTATGGTGGTTACGTTGAACAGCATGGAACTGGACATCAGTATTTCCTCCGGAAAAGTGAAGTGTGAACGGTGAAAAATGAATGGTGAAAGGAGAATTGGCTCTTCTCACCTTTCACTTTTCACCTTTCACAGGTTTGGTTTACAGCTTTTCAAGCTTGCCTGCCAGATCCTCAAACTCTCCCTGAAAAGCAGCCTGGTTCTTGCTGGCGCTCCCGGCAACCACCATGCGACCATTGGGGTCAATTCTCACCCAGAGCCGCCTGTGGGACAGAAAGAAGGCCATTGAGATGCCAATCACCATCAGCGTACAGCCAAACCATACCACCCAGACGCCGGGGTCCTTTGCTACCTGCAGACCGGTGTAGAATTTCTCGTCAGAGCCGTCGTATGAGAATATCAGATCGCCCCCACGCTCTTCGTCAAGCTTGGGGAAATCTCGGAAAACGATAAAGCTGTCCGGCTGCTTCCCAGGTGAATGAACCTCGACACGGGTAGCAGGTCCGGTCATCTGGGGGATAAACTGTCGGACATCCTGGGTGGTTTCGGTTACATGCATGGTGCGTCCACCCGGTAGCTGCACAGACTCGCCCTGCTTCACCTGGACCTTTACCGGGGCGCCGCCCTTGCGCTCCCGCACGGTAAAGGAGAATGACCCACCTTCACCGGCCGGACCGTAACTCGACTGATAGAAGGTGATCCCCTTGTAGGTCAAAGGGCTGTTAACGACTATCGGTATATTGATATAGCCCGGCACAGGCTGGCCGTTTTCAAGCACCGTCAGGATACTCTTGAACTCCTTGGGGGAGCCCGTATCGTAAAAAGCAACGGAAAACTTCTCGAGCTTGACTTCGAACCCGAGGTCTATGATCTTGTTGGTCCTTGTCTGAATCTTGCCAACGCTGCTCCCCTCAACTATCTGCATGAACGACTTGTAGCCGAAAAAAGAGCCGAGCATGGCGCCGATGAAGATAATGATAATGCTCAGATGGACGACATAAACCCCGAGTCGGCACCATGGTTTTGTCTGTGCAAAGAGGTGAATCTCACCATTACGCTCGGTGACCACCGGTGCTGCAAACTCTTTTGACATTATCCCTGCTACACTCTCCCTCAATGAAGAGGGCTTTCCTTTATGCTTGATGTCTCGTGTGAGTGACAGCGACTTCTCCATCACCTCGTCAAGCAGCAGGTTAGGCTCGGTAACGATCTTCCATACCCGCGGAAGCCGCTTTACAGAGCACGCCATCAGGTTCACGGTCAGAAGGTACAGAAGGAGGATGAACCACCAGGAGTGGTACATGTCGAAAAAGCCGATCTTATCGTAAAACTGCAGCTTGGCTTGGCTCAGCGACTGAATGTACTCCTCAGGGATGTTGGGCGCCTGCGGAATAACCGTGCCGATGATTGAAACCACTGCAAGGCCGATAAGGAGGGAGATGGAGAGCTTGAGGGAACAGAAGAAATCCCAGAGTGACTGCAGAAAACCTTGTTTTTTGGTAGCCAAGAGCTGCTCCTTACCTGTTTTAATAGTCTGTCTGTCCGTCAGTTAACGCCTGATTATACAGGAACCGTTCCAAATATTTCAACCAATTTCCATCCGGAAAATTCCGGGCACGAAAAAGGGATAACAGGCAGCCTGTTATCCCTCTCTCAATACGGATTATGCTCTACCGGGTTACTTATGGCACTCTTTGCAGGATGTGGGGCCCTTCTTTGAGTCAACATGGCAGCCCTTGCAACCCTTGGCGTGGGCTTGCTCCTTGCCGAACCCTTCGATCTTACCACCTGCAGCTTCCTTGTGGCACTTGGTGCAGTCTTTTAAGGAATCCGCGTGGGCCTTGTGGTTGAACTTGACCCCTTTCTTCATTTCAATAACGTCCGCGCCAAAGGCGGTCCCGGCGAATGCTACTACGGCAATCAGTGCAACGATGGTTTTTTTCATTTGTATCTTCCCCCTTTTTTGAGATGAAAATTTGTGAAAATTTAATCTACTCTCGCCTGATTGTCAAGAAAAAACATTATACAGCCGATGGAGTAAAACCGGCTAAAGCCTTATTTTAGGGCTCTCAGGAGGAAACAGCAGCGCGGCGCTCCTGAAGAGCACGGTCCTTCTGCGCAACCTCATCCGCCAGCCTCTTTTTATAGGCAACCAAGCGTTCGGTCAGCAGCTCATCACTCAGAGCAAGGATCTGCACAGCCAGGATTCCGGCATTCTTCGCCCCGGCCTTGCCGATGGACATTGTGGCAACCGGGATCCCTCCCGGCATCTGCACCATCGCATAGAGCGCATCGACACCACTCAGCGCCCCGCCGCCGATCGGAACCCCGATAACCGGAAGCGTGGTTTCGGCAGCTATCACGCCGGCCAGGTGTGCAGCCATTCCTGCAGCGGCAATGACGACCTTCACCCCCCTCACTGCAGCACCGGCAGCCAGTTCGCCGGTCCGCCTCGGTGAGCGATGCGCTGAAGAGATCCTCATCTCCCAGATCACGCCGAATTCGTCAAGAACCTTTGCCGTCTCCTCCATAACCGGCAGGTCGGAGTCGCTCCCCATTATGATAAGAACCTTTGGATCGTTCATGAATTACCTTTCTTACCTGAAAAGATTTCCGGGCTGATGAACCCCATTTTCGCAAGCCTGAATTTCACGGCTGTCCCCAATACACCAAGGCCATACACAGAGCTGCGCCAGAAGTTTATAGAAGATGCCTCCGGGAAATATTTAGTCGGACAGCTGACCTCGCCGATCCGGAATCCCTGCCATATGATCTGCGCAATCATCTGGTTGTCAAAGACAAAATCATCCGAATTGCAGCCGAGCGGGAGGTTTTCGAGTATCTCCCGCGAAAAGGCGCGGTATCCGGTGTGATACTCGGAGAGCTTGTGACCGAGCAGTATGTTTTCCACCAGTGTAAGAAACCGGTTGGAGATGTATTTATAGATCGGCATCCCACCTTTAAGTGCACCGACACCAAGTATCCTTGACGCGAGCACCGCATCGAACTCACCGTAGGCTATCATTGCCGCCATTGCAACAACCAGGTTCGGGGTATACTGATAATCGGGATGGAGCATGATCACTATATCTGCGCCAAGACCGAGGGCCGTTTGGTAACAGGTCTTTTGGTTGCCACCATATCCCTTGTTCTCTTCATGAACAATCGTAGTTATGCCAAGGCGACGCGCCACTTCTGCCGTGTCATCGCGGCTTGCGTCATCAACAAGCACAACGCCGTCGACAAACTCGAAAGGGATCTCCTTGTAGGTCGCTTCAAGGGTCTTTGCGGCGTTATAGGCAGGAAGAACGACTATGACTTTTTTACCGTTTAGCATTATACCTTCGCTTGCCAATCAATATAGTCAGATGCATAAAGAACAGATACCCCTGCTTATTACTTCCCCTTATCAAGGCTGGCCAGAGCATCGGCGATATCCTCAGGCTTCACAATCCCCAGAGGCATAGGGCTTTTTGCAGCATTTCTGTAGTAAATTGCAGCGCTTTCCAGGTCCCCGGCTGTCTGACGGATTTTCCCATAAAGATAATTGACTTCGGCCACATAATACTTGAACTTGTGCTGTGAGGCATCAAGAATTGTCTTTGCTTTCGCAGTATCTCCCTGCTGATAACTTACTATGGCCTGGTAAACTGCATAGTGAATTTCATAAAAAGGGTTCAACTCTTTAGCTCTGGCAAGGTTTTCGAAAGCTGGCCCTTCCTTGCCTTGTGCAAAATATTCTGACCCCAGTTGGTAATAGACTCCTGGATTGCCCGGTAGATCACGTGCATTGGCATGCAGAAGAGTCAGGTTATCCCGCCAGTCCGGATTCCTCTTGACCGTCATTACGCTGTATGCTGTCAACAGCAAAACGAGAGTTCCTGCTCCAACAAGACGGATTTTCCCACCTTTTTGCAGCATCCATTGAATTAAGCCGCCAATTATCATCGTAAAGCCGGCCAAAGGGAGAAATAGATATCTTTCCGCAATCAGGGTATTTGAAGGGACAAGTCCGCTCACCGGTATCAGGGTGACCAGGACAAGCACAAGACCTGTTCCGATAAAAGGTGACCTCTGCCTTAAAGCTGCGGAAACTGCAGCCAGGAGTGCACAACCAAGCCCTGCGAAAATCGGGAGGGGGGCAATAACTTTTTTTGCAAATCCGAAATCATGGAATAACAGCATAGGATACGGAACAATCATCATTTTGAAATAGTAAAAAACAGCCATCGCTGCAGTTGCCAGCCTTGTCGGCAAAGGAACTGTCGAGCTGAAAAGCTGTGACAGCACTCCTGTCTGTTGGAGAAAAGCGCTTTCAATCCTTATAAATGCTGCAACGATAAAGAAGAAAGGTAATGAGAACAGGAGACTTCGAACTGCTGTGATCCTTTTCCCTGACGGTGAAAACCAATCGACCGCAAGAATGAAAAGCGGAATGGTCATGACAGTCGCTTTTGAAAAAATCGTCAGGATAAAGGCAAGAATTGAAAGAATATACAGATGTTTGCCTCCCCGCATGCGGAAGGACAGATAAAGATTCAATGAAATGAAAAGTAGAAAGCCAGATACCAGGTCCTTTCTCTGGCAGATTGAAGCGACAGAAGCCACATGCATCGGATGAGCGACGAAGAGAAGAGTACCTATAAATGCAAGATTTTCCCCTCTGATTTCCCACCAGACAACAAGCTTGCTTAAGAAAAGATAAAAAGTGATTGATGCGAGGAGATACCAGACAAGATTTGATACATGCATGACCGCGGGATTGATACCTGCAATTGCCGTGTCAGCGCAGTAGGTCAGATCCTTCACCGGAAGGAACTCCATCCCGTTCGGAACCGATGTGAAAAGACTGTACAGATGCTTAACAGAAAACCCGTGTACAGCAGGGTTGTTAACAACAAACTGGAAATCGTCGAAGCTGAAACCGTTCTGAAGTGAGTTCAGGTAAATAAGAACCGTCAGCAATGAAATAATGCCTGCATGGACGATTGTTCGAGATTTCTTGTTAATAACACTTTCCAGATTCAGCATAACCTTCCAGTCTGACTGCATTGATCCACTCTGAATCCCGGCATATCCCTTGAAAATCAAATACGCTCAAGGGCCTTGATCCCGATATCCTTGCGATAGTGTACCCCATCCCAACTGATTACGGCTACCCCTTCGTAGGCTTTGTCGATTGCGGCCTTGACCGTATTTCCTCGACCTGTCACTCCCAGAACCCTCCCCCCGTTAGTGACAAAAGCCCCATCCTTTGATGCAGAGCCTGCATGAAAAACGAACAGATCGGCAATTCCGTCAGCCCGATCCAGTCCGGATATCGGATCCCCCTTCGGATAGTCACCGGGATATCCCTTTGCGGCCATGACCACGCAGACCGCTGCCTGGTCATGCCACTCCAGGTTTATGCCGCTTATATCTCCATCAGCAACCGCCATGAGGACAGGGACGATATCCGACTTGAGACGCATGAGAAGCGGCTGGCACTCGGGATCGCCGAAGCGGGCGTTAAATTCCAGTGTTTTCACGGAATCGCCGTTTATCATGAGGCCGGCGTAGAGAACCCCGCGATATGGCCTACCCTCTGCGGCCATTCCGTCTACGGTGCGGCGCATTACTTCGGCCATCGCCTTCTCATGGATGGCCGGCGTCACGACCGGAGCAGGCGAATATGCCCCCATCCCGCCGGTATTGGGTCCCTGGTCTCCATCGAAGACCGCCTTGTGATCCTGGGCGCTGGCAAGGGGGATGATGTTTTTCCCATCGGTGAAAGCAAGAAACGAAGCCTCTTCGCCGCGGAGAAACTCTTCGATCACCACTCGGGCACCGGCTTCGCCAAAGGCATTGCCGGAGAGCATCTCTGTGACTGCCGCAACCGCCTCATCGCGGGTCTGGGCCACAATAACACCTTTGCCCGCTGCCAGTCCATCCGCCTTGACCACAATGGGGGCACCATGGCGGTCTATATAGGCAATGGCCGGATCTACCTCGGTGAACACCTCGTAAAAGGCAGTCGGGACATTGTATTTCTTCATGAGATCTTTGGAAAAGGCCTTGCTCGACTCGATCATCGCCGCGTTGCGCCGCGCACCAAAGACCTTCAGACCGTGTTCCTCGAAGAGATCGACGATCCCCATCGAAAGTGGAAGCTCAGGGCCGACCACGGTGAGATCGATCCGTTCCCGTTTCGCAAACGACAGAAGTCCGGGAAGATCATCAACGGTGAGCGGCACATTCTCGGCCAGTTGTGCGATGCCGGGATTACCAGGGGCACAGAACACCTTCTCAACCAACGGCGACTGGGCAATCTTCCAGACAAGGGCATGCTCTCTGCCGCCACTGCCTATTACTAATATTTTCATTTCAAATCCTTTTTAATCAGTTGAAATGTCGAAACGTTTAGGTGCTGGACAATTCAACCCCTCAACAAGCGTAGCGACTCAACGGTTCAAAGAGCGAATGTGAAACTTGCGCTTAGTGCCTGAAGTGCCTCATCGAAGTGAACACCATGGCCATGCCATGCTCGTTTGCCGCAGCTATGGTCTCTGCGTCACGCATGCTTCCACCAGGCTGGATGACCGCAGTGATACCGACCGCTGCGGCGTTGTCTATACCGTCACGGAAGGGGAAGAAGGCATCGGATGCCATAACGGCACCCTTTACATCCAGACCGGCATGTTCGGCCTTGATGGCGGCTATCCGCGCAGAATTCACCCGGCTCATCTGGCCGGCTCCGACACCTATGGTCATTCCGTCCCTGCCGTAGACGATGGCATTCGACTTGACGAACTTGCATATCCGCCAGGTGAAGAGGAGGTCGATCATCTCCTTATCAGTCGGCTGACGGGTGGTCACCACCTTCAGGTCACCGTGAAGATCCAGATCTGTGTCCTGCACCAGGATACCGCCATTAACCCTCTTGAAATCGAGGCGCGCAAGCGGCTTTGCAGGCCAGACACCGCACTCGAGCAGGCGGACGTTCTTCTTGGCCGCAACTGCTGCAACTGCTCCGGGAGTAACCTTTGGGGCGATGATCACCTCCACAAACTGCCGGTTGACGATGGTCTGGGCCGTCTCCTCGTCAAGTTCGCCGTTTACTGCAATGATTCCGCCAAAGGCCGACTCCGGGTCGGTACTGTAGGCCCGGTCGTATGCCTCCAGGAGATTGGCTCCGATGGCCACTCCACAGGGGTTGGCGTGCTTGACTATGACGCAGGCAGGCCCCTCGGTAAACTGTTTTATGCACTCCAGGGCCGCATCGGTGTCGCCGATGTTGTTATAGGAGAGCTCCTTCCCCTGAAGCTGACGGGAAGTGGCAATGGATGCCTCCTTCAGATCGCGCTCCACGTAGAAAGCAGCCGACTGGTGGGGGTTCTCGCCGTAGCGCATCCCTTGGGCCTTTCTGAACTGGAACGTGAGGGTATCGGGGTACGTCGCTACCCCTTCACCGGTCCTTGCGCCGAGCCAGTTGGATATGGCGCCGTCGTAGGCGGCGGTATGCTGGTAGACCTTCACAGCCAAAAGGAAGTTGGTCTCCTTTGACACAGCCCCGCTGCCTGCCTTCATTTCATCCAGCACCCTCCGGTAATCAGTCGGATCTACGATAACCGTCACATCGGCGTTGTTCTTGGCTGCAGAGCGGAGCATGGTAGGACCGCCGATGTCGATATTCTCGATGGCATCCTCAAGCGAACAGTCAGGCTTTGCCACGGTTGCCTCAAAGGGATAAAGGTTGACCACCACCATGTCGATCGGCTCGATACCATGCTGCTTCATGGTGGCTACATGCTCCGGGTTGCCCCGCATCCCGAGGATTCCGCCATGAACCTTCGGATGCAGGGTCTTGACCCGGCCATCCAGCATCTCAGGAAAACCGGTAAACTCCGACACATCCTTCACCTGCAGGCCAGCATCCCGCAGGAGCTTCGCAGTACCGCCGGTGGAGAGGATCTCGACGTTGAATGCTGCAAGCTCTTGGGCAAACTCCACAATGCCGGTCTTGTCGGAAAGACTGATGAGTGCTCGGGTAATTTGTGCCATCTGATGTGCTCCTTTATGTTTTTTTCACTATTGCCGGATATCCGGAAAATCGATCTGCTCCCAAAATACTCTTTCAAAAGCCGGGGTACCGGAGAGTGGGTAGACCCTGATCTTTTCGGCAACCGCTTCGACTTCACCTAAACCGCCAGGAGCAGAGAGCATCCGCTCGACACCTTCCAGTGCTCCATCACCGACAGGGCGAAAATGTTCTATCACATCAGAAGGAACGATTCCAGCCATTTTCAGCAGTTCCAGCCTCAGAGCAGCACCGAAGGAACCGGTCAGAACCAGTTCCCGCAACGCCTCATAACGTATACCGGCCTGATCGAGCAGTACCTCGATACCTGCACGGACAGCAGCCTTGGCAAGCTGTACCTGCCGAATGTCGTCCTGGGTGAAAACAACCTCTCCACCGGCATCCCGATATATAAGAAATGCGGGAATACCCTCACGTTCGACTATCCGGTTGGCGAGGTTAGAG
>JAYSLX010000083.1:0-5842 GCA_043725245.1 Geobacteraceae bacterium
ATGAACGGGACCTGTGAACCCTTTGCCCCCATGAAGCTGTCGGCATACCCCATCTCACAGGCAAGCTGCAGACAGTCGTTGTACAGGGCTCCCCATGTGGGCCGTTGCGGCGCCAGCTCCATCATCCGCTCCTGTACCTTCAGCATGTCGTCATATCCTCTGCGTAAACGGCCTGACAAACCGCCAATGGCAAATACGCGTGTCTGGTCGACCAGATAGCCATCGACGCTGCCGGCAAAGTCGATGATGATCGGCTCGTTACAGCCGATCGGCTTGAAGCTCGCCCCCTGCCCAAAGGAGGGACTCAGCCCAAGGCCGCCAAGTGGGGTATTGGTGTAGGCAGGTACTGCCGTGTCTGTTCCTGAAAAGGTGTGCCCAAAGAGCATCTCTCCATTAAAGGTGCGCATCCTGATGAACCCCGGGTGACCGGCCCGTCGCGCAACATACTCCAGCTCCGCTGCCAGCTCCAGGTCGGTCATCCCTTCACGTATAACCTCCCTTGCCCTGCAATAGACCTTGTCCACCTGGCCTGCCGCATCCATCAAGGCATGAATTTCGTAGTGGGACTTGATCATTCGTACCTGCCGGATAAGAGGCGTTGCATCGCTGAATCGTGCTTCCGGGAAAACAGCCCTGTAGCGCTCGAAAAAACTGATCGGCACCACGTCGAACTCCATCCCGATCGATGTAGGCTCAGGGTAGCCGTAATCCGCAATGATCCGCGGAACGGCATGAGGTGACCCAAAAGGGACCACTTCCTTGAGACCTGACTCCATCCGCGCCCGGGCCGGATCGCGACGCACCAGATAGAGAGGCTGACCGTTAACCGGCACGTAAAGGCAGCCGCTCTGAATGGTGCCGGTGAAATAGAACAGATCTGCATTCTGAATAATGATGGTCGCATCCAGCCCCTCATCTGCCATAAGGTCCTGGAGTCTCTTGCAACGGTGCTCCAGTTCAACGGTTGGAGTTATCCTCATTTCGTTTCTCCTTTAGTGTTTTCTCCATCCGCCGCAGTCTGCGGCCACCAAGCAGCGTCTCTTCGATGATGATCATGACGAAACAAATGACAAACAAGGCAAAGATGATTCCCAGTATGGTTCCGCGCACAGACACCCTCCAAAATGGATCTCCGCCGGCTGCAGGAGCATGGACCCTTGTATACTCAATCACTCAGAAGCATGTCCAGTGAAAAGTTGCGGCTTGCACTTCTTATTTACCCTTCACAGCTATTGCAAAAACGTGTACCGTCGTCACCATCCCAACTTTAGGAGGCTAGCCTCCTTAGGAGCATACCTTGTCCCACTATGGACGCATCTTCAAATCTTTCAGTATCGGCCCATTCACCATTATTCCGGAAGGGGAGCCGTTCATTGATGAATGCGGCATACCGCTGATCCTTGGCAAACAGGGTGCCTTCGGATCAGGAGAACACGAAACCACAGTATCTTGTCTGGAACAGCTGCTTCTCATCCCCGACATTTCAGGATCAACTGTCCTCGACCTGGGGAGTGGTACCGGCATACTGGCGATAGCAGCTGCACGACTCGGTGCGACAAAGGTTATGGCCATTGACATAGACTGGCAGGCATCCCGCTCCTGTGCCGAAAACATACGCCTGAATGCCTCCGAAAACCGGGTAATGCCGGTCTGCGGTGAGCTTGCCTGCCTTTCCGCCATCTCGTTTGACCTCGTACTTGCAAATATCTACGCAGAAATCCACATGCTACTTGCCGGCGAGATGGTCGCCTTAACCCGCCCCGGCGGCCACCTGCTTCTCTCCGGCATTCCGCTGCAGGACAAATTTGACATCCAGCAGCGCTTTCTTCGCGAAGGGTGCATACTGGTAGACAGCCGGATAGGGGAAGAGTTCGCCACCTATCACTTCAGCAGACCCTGCTGCCTGGTATCGTAGATCAATCAATCACTACCACTCACTCATATGAGCAAGAACAGTAAACGCCCGGCAGCAGAGGCTGCACGGGCGTTATCCGTTTTCATCTTCGATAAATAAACCTACAAACCAGAGCAGAAGGGGAATCCAAGCGAACGAGAACTCCTTCAACTGCCGAATTAAGGATACATCAAGCTGTTGGTTCGGCGTCTTCCAGATGCAACTCCTTGATCGCCATCTCGCGAAGCTTGAACTTCTGTATCTTGCCGCTTGCTGTCATCGGGTATGAGCTCACGAACCTGACATACTTCGGAATTTTGTAGTTGGCGATCCTGCCTTTACAGAACTCCTTGACCTCGTTCTCTTCCATGATCTCCCCATTTTTGAGGATAACCGCAGCCATAACCTGCTCTCCGTACTTCCTGTCGGGAATGCCATATACCTGAACGTCGGAGATTTTAGGATGCGTATACAGGAACTCCTCTATCTCCCGTGGATAGATGTTCTCGCCGCCGCGGATGATCATCTGCTTGATCCTTCCGGTAATCTTGCAGTAGCCGTTCTCATCCATAACCGCCAGATCGCCGGTATGGAGCCAGCCTTCGGCGTTGATCACCTTGGCAGTCTCCTCCTCCATCTTGTAATACCCCTTCATCACCATGTAGCCACGGGCGCAGAGCTCCCCCTGCTTACCGGGCGGCAAGGTTGCGCCGGTCTCGATATCCACGATCTTCACCTCCGCACCCGGAAGCGCCCGACCAACGGTGGATACCCGCAGCTCGATGGAATCCTCGGTGCGAGTCTGGGTGATGCCGGGGGATGATTCAGTCTGTCCATAGACACTGGTGATCTCCGTCAGATGCATGTCCCGCACCGCCCGTTTCATCACCTCGATGGGGCAGACAGAACCGGCCATGATCCCGGTGCGCAGGGAGGAAAGATCAAATTTACTAAACTCCGGATGCTCCAGTTCGGCGATGAACATGGTCGGTACGCCGTGCACGGCGGTACAGCGCTCCTTTTCCACGGTCTGCAGCACCTTCAGCGGATCGAAAATCTCCACTGGAATCATCGCGGTGCCGTGAGTTGCGCTTGCCATAACGGCGAGAACCGAACCGAAGCAGTGGAAGAACGGTACCGGGATGCAGAGGCGGTCTGTTTCGGTGAACTTCATGCACTCGCCGATATGGAAACCGTTATTGATAAGATTGTAGTGGGTCAGCATGACCCCCTTGGGGAAGCCCGTGGTGCCGGAGGTGTACTGCATGTTGATCGTGTCATGACGGTCAAGAGTCTCTTCCATGGCTGCCAGCTCGCTGTCCGGCACATCCTGCCCCATATCGACAATGCGCTGGAAGTTGAGCATGCCGGCCGGCGTCTCCTCGCCGATAAATACCACGTTCTTGAGAAATGGCAGTTTGGGAGTGCTGAGTGCGCACGGCTGTGAAGCTGCAAGTTCCGGCACCACATCGCCCAGCGTCTTGACGTAATCCGTGTCCTTGAACGATTTGACCATAAAGAGTGTCGTAGAGTCTGACTGGTTAAGGATGTACTCCAGCTCTGCCGACTTGTAGGCGGTGTTGACCGTCACCAGAACCGCACCGATCTTTGCTGTGGCAAACTGGAGGATGACCCATTCCGGAACGTTGTAGGCCCAGATGGCTACATTATCCCCTTTTTTAATGCCAAGCCGAAGTAACCCCTTGGCCACCTGCCTGCATACGTTGTTGAATTCACGGTAGCTGTAGCGAAGGCCCCTCTCATGGTAAACCAGCGCATCATTATCCGGATATCGCCCTGCAATATGGTCCAGCAATCCGCCAATTGTAAATTCAAGATGTTGCGCCATTTCCATATCCCCCGCTCATAACGATCATTGATCCTTTTTCCATGAATAACCTATTGAATTGAAAGGGGAATATTCTTAACACAGGCATCTAAGCAAGTCAAGAATTTAAAACAGGGTATCATTATTCAGGTTACAAGAAAAAGTTGAGAATGTTAATTTATTACTTGACTAGATGTTGCTCAGGGATTCCAGCCACTTACATAACAGCCCATAATTGTTGATGTTTTTTGGGCCACAGTACGCAAAAACCACCTGCCCAAATTTTAGGCAATCCGCAAAGATAGTTAGTAATCGTTACAATTTTGAAACGTCTTAACATGCTTTCCACAAAACTTTCCACAGGCACTGTGGAACGAAAGTGAATAAAACATTACGCTGTAATTTCAGTGCTTTGCCAATTTTACTACTTTAGTAGCATGGGAAACCTGCACTATGTAACACTTTCTCACGTGACGATAATCCGGCGACCATTTTCCTTAATCCCTGATCATCACCAGGAGCATTTTGAATGGCCGAACGGCCCTCAATGAATGAGGCTTGTTCGCCGGCATTATGATCAGTTGACCTGCCCGGACGGTCTGCTCTTCACCCTCAACCACAACGAGCGCCTCACCATCAATTACCTGCACTATGGCGTCGAACGGCGCGGTATGTTCGGATAACCCCTGCCCCTCGCTAAAAGCAAAAACCGTAATAGTCCCGATCTTTTTATCCACAAGTGTCTTGCTCACCACCGATCCATCCTGATACTTGACCATCTCGCTCAGAGTCATTATTTCCGGTCGCATAGATTTATTCCTCCTGTTTTCAGTTCGTATTTATGTCTGAATTTTATCATACCCGAATTACACTGTGATTGACTCACATCAAGTATTTGTTTATTAATGCTGACACATTGTTTTTACACTATAGAGTCCCCCTTGAGAAAGGGGGATGACTGACCCCATTTTTGTCAACAGGCGCTGATATTTTCTTCCATGAGGCACTTCCATGCTAAGGAATATGAAAACGCACACCCACCTGAAACCGGGGCAAAAGGGGACCAGGCGACTGGTCGAGCAGTTCGGCGACAAGCTTTTATGTGTCCGCTATCGGTACGATGAGATACGGCATGTCAGGATGAAGATCGTCGAAATAGTTGTGAATGAAAGACCGTGCAAGCCCCCCTTGCAGTATCGGGATCAGGATATTGTTGAAGTCATGGTACAATTCGCCAACAAAACGCTTCGGGACAGGCTGAAGACGGCAGGAGGGCGATGGAACCCGGAGAAAGGGCTCTGGCAAGTGCCGTTTGGTTACATCCGGGGCGATGCTGAGTTGGAAGAAAGGATTTTGAAGGATTGAGTCAAAGGGGGAGAAGGTCCTGAAATAGGGGGCCACATTCGTTGCAATCAGGAGTGAGCATAGTTCCTTATATTGTGAATAAGTTGCCGATATGAGGAACCTGCCGATTGATAATCGGATTACATAAAAAGGCTGAAGTTGCCTATATAGGTTACCCCAAAGTTACCTATATAGGTTGCCGATTCCGTATAGTCACGGATTCGTACGCTACATTTTTTTTCGCAGCGATGCCGTCTAATTTTACCGTCAATTTAACTTGCACAATCATGGATACAAGCGGCAAACAAATAAGCGTTATAAAGGCGACTGGAGAAGGTTCAGCGGAATACCCTGAGTTCCTCCATGTTCCGGGATTAGCAGGAAAACGTGCTATGGAAGATGCCTTGATGAAAATGAAACGTTCGCTGTTTGAGGTGGATTACAGAGAAGCAAAAATAGATACACGGCCAGAATCACCTATAATGTCAAAAGACAGTGTGCCTGAGCGGCCAGAAAGATTAAAAGGCTTAAATGACCGTGGACTGATTACACCCGAGGAGTTCCAAAAGAAGAAAAATGAGATTCTTGGTAGGGCAATGCTAACGGTGTCAGGGCTACACATCTGACAGAATCACCCAAAGATGGCAAATTGTGTAATGTGTACCCGAGAACAAACGAGCCATGTTTGAGACAAACGTGCAAAAGTAGACAGGGGCAGGGCAATGGGGTCAGGATTGCAAGATTGCAAGATGGATGGAGGAAGTCGCAAAGTTGCA
>JAYSLX010000084.1:0-4820 GCA_043725245.1 Geobacteraceae bacterium
ACAGCATCAAAACCGGATAAACATCCTCAACCAAGTCTGAAAAAACCACTTGACGGGGAGACGAGGACCAAATTCAATAGTTTTTCAAAGGTCTGTTAAGGCTTGATTTTATAAATATTTGCCGTTAAATAGAAAAAATAAATTTCAACTAACGGAGGGATCATGGCACAGACACTGTTGGAACTTACTGCAAGCATTGTATCGGCTCACGCATCCATGAACGAAATGACAGGTGACGAACTTCTCCAGCAGATTCAGAAGATCTACACATCATTGCAGCAGCTCGAAACCGGAGTACAAGCTGGAGAAAGTGCAGTAGAGTCAAAAGGTCCCACCATCTCACTCAAAAAGGCGTTTCAGGCAGACCAGATTTTCTGCATGATCTGCGGCAAGGGAGGGATGAAGGCACTTACCCGCCACCTTTCTACCGTTCATGGGATGAAGCCACGTGAATATCGCAAGCAGTTCGGCATCCCCAGCAGCCAGTCCCTCACTGCTAAAAATTTCTCTGAAGCCCGGCGTAAAATGGCCAATGAGCGAGGCCTTGCAGATAATCTTGCCAAGGCACGGGCAGTTCGTGCAGCCAGAGCATCAAAAGCGCCTAAAGATATATCAACTAAAGTAGCTCCAAAAACAGCTAAAGCAAAGAGCCAAAAAACAAAAAAAGCGTGATTGTCTGATCGGCAGAATAGTTGTATCAGCTCTACCCGGCATTAATACATGACTCTCTATAAACATAGGGATAGCATCACCGCCATGCTATCCCTATGTTTTGCCTGCTGCTCTGATGTATCTCAAATGATTTTATTGAGAGGATACTCAACAATCCCTTGGGCACCAAGTTTTATCAGTTCCGGCACTATCCGGCGGACTTCTTTCTCCGGCAGGATGCTCTCGATCGATACCCAATCGGAATTATAGAGGTGGGCCACTGTGGGGTTGTTCAGACTCGGTAGAACCTTGATTATCGATTCTACACGTTCATCTGGGGCATTCATCTTGAGACCGACCATTCCTTCTGCAGCAAGGGCAGATTTGAGAAGGGTGGCGATTGTCTCGATTTTCCCCCTCTTCCATGGATCTGACCACGCAGTTTTGTTGGCAACCAGAACCGGTACCGACTCCATCATGTCACAGACTATCCGCAGGCCGTTAGCCTTTATGGTTGAACCGGTCTCAGTCACCTCGACAATCGCTTCACAGAGGCCGTCAACCACCTTGGCCTCTGTAGCTCCCCAGGAAAACTCGACATTAACCGGGATATTCCGCTCGGCGAAGTAGCGTTTGGTGAACTCTACCAATTCGGTGGAGATGGTTGCACCATGAAGGTCTTCCGGCTTCTGGACCTTCGACTCCTTAGTTACCACGAGTACCCATCTTGCCGGGCGTCGCGAAACCTTGGAGTATACCATCTCGCAGACCTCAACGACATCGGAGTCATTCTCCCGAACCCAGTCACGACCGGCAATCCCGGCGTCTATGGTGCCCCGCTCCACATACTTTCCCATCTCCTGTGGACGGATAAGCTTGCAGTTCATTTCGTTATCGTCTACGCCGGGAAAGTAACTCCGCGACGAAATGCTGATCTGCCAGCCAGCCTTCCTGAAGAGATCTACCGTGGCGTTTTCAAGGCTCCCCTTGGGAATTCCTAATTGCAGGATATTGCTCACTTCTTGTAAACCTCCTTGGGGTCAAAGAGTGGATTTGAGTGTTCAACCCACTGGCCGTTCTCCCATTTTACGTAAAAACAGCTCCGATTGCCGGTGTGGCAGGCCGCTGGACCGTTCTGCCTGACCCGGATCACCACAGAGTCAGCATCGCAATCCGTATAGGCCTCTACGACCTCCTGGGTGTTTCCCGACTCCTCACCCTTCATCCAGTACTTATTCCTGGACCGGCTGAAAAACCATGTCTTCCCGGTCTCGAGAGTCAGGTTCAGCGTCTTTTCATCCATGAAAGCGACCATCAGCACGTCCCCGGTCTCATGATCCTGGATTATGGCTGGAATCAGGCCATTCATCTTTGTGAAATCGATGGATACCATCGTTAACTCTCCTTTACTCCAATTACAGATCAAGGCACTATCTTCGTTGGCTTCGTCTTCGGCTCATCTACAAACTACCTGTACGCCTTCGTCGCCTCTATCCTCGCCGCCTTGATTTCATCCTTGATTTGAAATTTGAATTACTCATCATCCTGGGCGCCCCAGCTGTCCACCATCTTGATCCGATGCAGTACGTTCTGGCCGCTAATCTCGTCGAGTATCTGATCGGCCTCGTCGGTTGTGAACCCAACCTTGGGACGAACGCCCATCCAGTGGGTGGCTTCACCTACCGGGGTTTCCATTGCCCTGGGGAGAGGTGGACCCGGCTTGTACTTGTCATTGATAAACAGTGCGGCTTCGTACTGCCGAGGCCTTCTCACCAGCTTGACCTCAACCACAAAGCCGCTTTTAAGGGTCTTGGTTAAGATGGCGTCGATGACCTCCATATCCTTGGGAATGTCGTTCGACTCAATCATAAAGTACCTCCTAAAAGCTTAAAAACCTATTAAGACTAATACAAACATTAATGCTTTGCAAGCAGACAGTTTTGGTTAGATGAGTTGTAAATGAATAATTTGTTACAGCTCCTTAGCCTTAAGTCGCTGGCGAACAGTCTCAAAAATCGCTATGCTGCCTGCCGTTGCGGCATTCAGTGACCCTACTCCCCCGAGTAGCGGGATGGAGAGAAGAAGGTCGCAGCTCTTTTTAACGAGAGGCCTGATACCGTCCCCCTCGTTTCCAACCACTATGGCAACCTTCCCGCAAAGGTCCTGGTGATAGATGCTTGATGAGGAATCCTGCACCAGCCCGTAAATCCAGAAACCCGCACCCTTGATCAGATCAAGTGCCTGGACGAGGTTGGTAACCTGCGCAATGGGAACCGTCTCCACTGCCCCGGCAGAGACCCTCTCCGCGGCAGGGGTGACGCCAACCGAACGGTCTTTTGTGATAACGACTCCAATGGCACCACCACAGGCCGCGCTCCTGACCAGCGCCCCAAGATTGGCAGGATCCTGAACGGAATCGAGCACAAGCAGGAGCCCTTGCCCTGTATCGGCAAAACCGGCCAGCATGTCGTCAAGTTCCGTATACGGAAAGGGTTCAACGCGAAGCGCGACCCCCTGATGGTGTTCAGTACCGGCAAGCCTCGTAATATCCTGTTTCTGCCTTTGACGTACCGGCACCCCCCGTTCAGCAGCCAGTTCCACGAGCTTTGCCAGGCGTCTGTCGTTCACCAGCCCCGCAACAAAAAGTTCGGAGGCCTTCCGCTTCCCGCGCAGGGCCTCCGCAACCGGGTTCATCCCATAAACTATATCGTCAGACACTGCACACCGCCCTTTTGCATACCTTTAACATCAAGCCACTCCTACTATCTCATCAATGATCAGCTCACAGGCCCTTACCGGATCAGGAGCAGCACTGATGGGTCTGCCGATCACCAGATAGTCCGCCCCTGCTGCCACTGCCTCGCATGGTGTCATGATCCGCTTCTGGTCGTCGGCTGAAGCAAACAGAGGGCGAACCCCAGGTGTAACCACAAGAAAATCTCTGCCGCACGCCTTCCTGATTAGAGGGACCTCGCGAGGGGATGCTACAACACCATCAACCCCGGCACGTTTGGCCAGGAGGGCAAGTTTCAGCACCTGTTCTTCAACAGAAGCGTCGATACCGATCTCCATCAGCGTCTCGCGAGTGGATGAAGTCAATATCGTAACAGCCAGCACCTTGGCCCGTTCCCTTCCATTAAACTCGGATCCAAGCTTATCCATGGTAGTTGCCATCATCTCGTAGCCACCGAGGGCATGGAGGTTGAAAAGTTTAACTCCCATTCGTGCTGCTTCCAGCGACGCCATAGCCACCGTGTTCGGGATATCGTGAT
The DNA here is from genome assembly GCA_043725245.1 of Geobacteraceae bacterium. Taxonomy (GTDB): domain Bacteria; phylum Desulfobacterota; class Desulfuromonadia; order Geobacterales; family DSM-12255; genus Geoanaerobacter. The sequence continues at coordinate 3,924 of JAYSLX010000084.1, forward strand.
ACTTGAGATCAAGAAAAACCTCACCACCCGACTCCCTTATGGCGCGAACCGCTTCAGGTCCACAGGCTGTGAACAGCTGCTTTCCGATCTTGAACATTCCGACATGCGGAGAGAGCAGCTTGGCCCAGTGATGTACCTCAGACATTCCGGCGACATCCAGGGCAAAGATTATCTTATTTCGGGCCTTGTCTCTGTTCATAAACATTCCTTTGATTGCATGCTACCAAACGTTTGCCGGATGCAGGCACCTATCTCGCAAGTGCTTCTGTCACCATAGACTGCACCTTCATAACAGCCTCGTCAATGGGGATCAGTTCAACTTCGCCGCTTCGTCTATGCTTCAACTCAACCTTGCCTTCGACGAGATTCTTCGCACCGACCACAATCCTGAGTGGGATACCTATCAGGTCGGCATCCTTGAACTTGAACCCGGGACGTTCATCCCGGTCGTCAAGGAGCACTTCCACGCCTGCTGCCGCGAGCCTGACGTAGATATCCTCTGCAGCCTTGATCACCGGCTCATCCTTGATGCTAAGGGCGGAAATAATGCAGTGAAACGGGGCGATGGGAAGCGGGAAAATGATCCCGTTATCGTCGTGATTCTGTTCGATGCAGGCAGCGACGATGCGACTGACGCCAATTCCGTAACACCCCATGAAGATGGTCTGATCCTTGCCATCCGCATCCAGGTAGGTTGCCTTGAGAGACTTGGAATATTTGGTGCCGAGTTTGAAGACATGCCCCACCTCGATCCCGCGCCAGACCTCCATCATGCCGCCGCTGCAGCGCGGGCAGGCGTCCCCCTGAACCACGGTCCGGATGTCTGCAAAGGAGCTCACCGTGAAGTCACGACTAAGGTTGACATTGCGCAGGTGAAGATCCTTTGCATTGCCGCCT
>JAYSLX010000085.1:0-3760 GCA_043725245.1 Geobacteraceae bacterium
GGCACTGGTCCTTACCGGCTATGGGACTGAGTTTATGGGTAGCCTGCCCGAAGGTGTGCTGTGCTTTGCCGACCTGCTTGCTGCGGCACGGGGGATAACAGGCTGTTAGTTGCAGACGTGATATTCTTGAATTAATCTTCCACGCCGCATCAAGCTGTTTGCACATTTCGAGGGCATCAGAGTTGAATCTTGAGATGAACGGGATAAAAAACATTCTCATCCGTGCCACTAACTGGCTGGGGGATGCGGTTATGACTACACCGGCCATTGGCGCGATTCGTGCCGGCTTTCCCGCTGCCCGGATTACGCTCCTTGCCAATCCGATGGTGGCAGAGCTGCTTTCACCGCATCCGTGGGTGGACGATATCCTGCTCTATGACAGGAAGGGTCGCCACAAGGGGGTGGCTGGCAGATGGAGGCTGGCTTCTGAGCTGCGCGCGCATGGTTTCGACCTGGCGGTGCTGCTGCCTGACTCCTTCGACTCAGCCCTTATAACCTGGCTGGCCCGGATTCCTCGACGTTTGGGGAACAGGAGCGATGGGCGCGGCTTACTGCTTACCCACGGCTTTCCGCTTGCCATGCAGCCGAAAGGGGAGCACCAGTCGGCCAACTACCTTGCAATGCTTCATCATTTCGGGATAACCGGCGAAAGACCCCGTCAGATGCTTGTCACCACCAGCTCTGAAGACAAGGCTATTTCGGAGCGGCTTGCTGCCTGCGGCATTGCAGTAAGCGACTTCGTACTCGGGATTAATCCAGGCGCCACCTATGGTTCGGCCAAGCGGTGGTACCCTGAACGGTTTGCAGCTGTGGCTCGTGAACTCGAAACTGTATGGGGTGCCCGGATCGTCATTACCGGCGGCCCCGGAGAGGCCGCAATTGCTGCAGACATCGAAAGGGAACTGGCCGGGAACTGTGCCAATCTGGCTGGGAAGACATCGGTTCGCGAACTGATGGCGTTGGTCAGGCGCTGCAATTTCTTCATTACCAACGACTCGGGGCCGATGCACCTTGCCGCGGCCTTTGGGGTCCCACTGGTGGCGATCTTCGGCCCGACCGACCATGCAACCACCTATCCATTGACCGACCGTGCGGTGATAATCCGAAAAGAGACCGATTGCGCCCCCTGCATGAAGCGTGAATGCCCGACCGACCACCGCTGCATGACAGCGGTGACCGCTGGAGATGTGCTTGCTGCGGCTGTGGAACTCAGGCAGAGGTTGGCTCCGGCATGAGGGCTCTCATTGTCAAGACCTCCGCCCTGGGGGATATTGTCAATTCGCTGCCGGTCCTTGATTACCTGCACCAGGCGGTTTCAGGGGTAACGATTGACTGGGTCGTAGAAGAGCCATTCCGGGAGGTTCTGGAGGGGAATCCTCTCATAGACCGACTGCACATAGTCCGGACAAAGGCCTGGCGCAGAAAACCGCTGGCAGGCGCCACCCTGCGGGAGATAGCAGCGGTGAAGGGAGCTTTGCGGGGTAGGGGGTACGACTTCGTCTTCGATATCCAGGGGAATCTGAAGAGCGGCCTTGTCTGCTGGCTTGCAGGCGGCGCCAACGTGGTTGGCTTTGCCAGTGAAGACCTTCAGGAGTTGGTGAATCTCCTGTTCACAACCCGCCAAGTGCCGCTACGAGCCTTTGACCGGCATGTGACCGAAAAATATCTCAGGGTGGTGAGCGCCCCGCTCGGAAAAGACTTTCGCCAGATGGCGATTCGCTCGGATATCTATACAGGCCGGGAGGATGATGCCGCAGCCGACGCACTTATGGCTACCCTGTCGGATGGATTCGTCTTTCTCTTCCATTCCGGCACTACCTGGCAGACGAAGTTCTGGTCAATCGAGCGATGGGTCGAGCTCGGAAGAAGGGTATTGGATACTTTCCCCGATACCACCGTACTTCTTTCCTGGGGGAATGAGGTCGAGCGTGCCATGGCTTTGCAGATTGCAGCCGGGATAGGGACTGGCGTGCGGGTGATGGACCGCTATGGCCTCAAGGGTTTTACAGCCATACTGAAGCGGGTCGATCTGGTGATCGGTGGTGACACCGGGCCGGTACACATCGCAGCGGCAGTCGGGACACCCACAGTTTCCTTCTATCGTTCCAGCGACGGCCGCTCCAGTGGCCCCCGCGGTGAACGGCATGTAGTGATACAGTCCCCCCTTTCCTGCACGCGCTGTTTCAAGACCCGCTGTGACCGTGATGCGGAGTGCCGTAATAGTGTTACGGTGGAGGCTGTGCTGTCAGGCATTGCATCAATTCTTGTCTGAATCCGAAGAAAGCTATGCGCTTCTTGCAGGTTGCACATGTAAAATCCAGGGCTTGACATAGATCTGCTGGAACAAGGAAACTCGACATCATGAAATCATTTCGACGCATCTTACTCTACTGCAAGCCATACTGGACACGAATTCTCATCGCAGCGATAGGATCTGTAGGCGTAGGAGCGATGGATGGCGCCATTGCCTATTTTGTAGAGCCTATACTAAAGAAAGTATTCTCTGAAAAGGATCTTTTCATATTTTCAATACTCCCTTTGGCGGTTATTCTCCTGTTCGTTGTACGCGGGGTGTCACGTTTCACCAATGACTATTTTATCAGGACAGCGGGCCAGCTTGCAGTTCAGGATGTCAGGAACGAGATTTACAGCCGAAACATGAGACTTTCGCTTGGCTTTTTTCACCGGCATACAACCGGTGGTCTCATGTCCAGGGTACTCTCCGATGTCGGCAGCATGCAGGATGGGGTTGCAACCATCATTACGGGGCTGTTTCGGGACGGCATTTCAGCTGTCTCACTTCTGGCAGTTGTGTTTTATAGAAATTGGCAGTTGGCGCTCATCTGTTTCATTGTAATTCCCATTACGGTCTATCCTGCCCAGTTGATCGGCAAGCGGATAAAACGCCTTGCCAGGGAAGGGCAGGGGAAGATGGGTGATATTGCTGGTGTCCTTCAGGAGACCTTCTCCGGGATAAAGGTCATAAAGGCGTTCGGTCTGGAAGCGCGGGAGATCGCCAAGTTCAGGGACCACAACCGCGAGTTCTATTTTTACCAGCGTAAAGCGATCAAGTACGAAGCGCTTTCCACGCCGATCATGGAGTTCATTACTTCATTCGGGGTTGCAGCGGTAATATGGGTCGGCGGAGCCAACGTCATGTCCGGCCGGATGACCACGGCGGAGTTCTTCTCATTCGTAACAGCTATGGTCATGATGTATTCGCCGGTCAAAAAGCTTATCAATGCATATAACATTACGCAACGCTCGGTGGGTGCATCAGAACGCGTGTTCGAGATAATTGACTCAGAGCCGGAGATAGTCGATACACCGGATGCAATACCGGTTTCCCGCGTAAGCGGTGATGTTGAATTCCGCAACGTCTCATTCCGGTATCAGGAGGATGAAGTTCTGAAGGGGGTATCTCTGACTGCCAAAAAAGGTGAGGTGGTTGCACTGGTAGGCCCTTCCGGCGGAGGGAAGACAACCTTTGTCTCCCTGATTCCCCGTTTCTATGACGTTACCTCCGGTTCAATCAGCATAGATGGGAACGATATCCGCACTATCCGCCTCTCAGACCTTCTACGCCAGATAGCATTGGTGGATCAGGAAACGATATTATTCAATGACACCATCGCCAACAATATCCGCTACGGAAAGCCGGACGCCTCTGATTCCGAAGTAGAGGCGACTGCCAGGGCAGCCTTTGCCCACGATTTTATCATGGAGATGCCGGAGGGGTACGAGACTAATATCGGTGACC
>JAYSLX010000086.1:0-18189 GCA_043725245.1 Geobacteraceae bacterium
CATCGACATAGCGGCAGCACGCGCGCGGCGCAGGTCCTTGTGGGGGAGGTCGAGGATGTTCTGGTCGTTGGTGTAGGAGTGGATGGTTGTTACCAGCCCCTTCTCGATCCCGAAGGCCTCGTGGAGCACCATGGCGACAGGCGCCAGGCAGTTTGTGGTGCAGGAGGCGTTGGAGATGATATTATGCTTCTTCGGGTCGTAAAGGTGGCTGTTAACCCCCATGACAATAGTGATGTCTTCGCCGGTGGCAGGGGCTGAAATGATAACCTTCTTTGCGCCTGCCTTCAGGTGCAATTCGGCCTTGTCACGGGCGGTAAACCTGCCGGTTGACTCCAGAACGACATCGATCTTCTCCTTTTTCCAGGGGAGGAGTTCCGGATCCTTCTCGGCGTAGATTTTGATTGCCTTGCCGTTGACGATGATACAGTTTTCTCCTACTTCAACCTTGCCCGGAAATGCACCGTGGATCGAGTCATATTTAAGCAAGTGAGCCAGAGTCTTGGCATCGGTCAGATCGTTAATGGCGACAAACTCAATTCCCTTCTCCTTAGCTGCTGCACGCAGCACCATCCTGCCGATTCTACCGAAGCCGTTAATTGCGATTCTCATGCGGTAAACTCCCTCCTCTTTTGTAGTATTATTTTCGCTCTATAAATAATAAATATGAGCTAACATCGTTTTCATTGAAAAAAGTATACTGTACACACCACTTCCGTCAACAGATTTTGTTCTCCAACTGCTTTGTCCAGAGAGGGGATTTGATTCGTACATTCCTTGCGAAGGTCCATGATAAGGGCTTTAAGGGCACAAATATCAGTTGACGCTCGAAGGGTAAGGATGTACAGTTTCCCCACATTAGCAGCATTGTGGCTGCAACAGAGGTGGTTTGCGTGGCGGCCAAGACGGCCCTTGTCTATTCCAGTCGGTTCAGCGATTTCGATTATGGTGCTGATCATCCTTTCCATGTGCAGCGCTACCAGCTGGCATATGAACTGATGGACGCATATGGGCTCATAGGTTCCTGTGGTCGTGAAATAAGCCGGTATTCCCTTGTTTCGGAAGAAGCTCTTCTGAGTTTCCATTCCAAGGAGTACCTGGATAAACTAAAGGAGTTCAGTGAAACCAACGAGCCACGAGCAGATTTTCGTTTTGGACTTGGCGATGTAGAGAACCCGGTGTTTGAAGGGCTCTACGACTGGGCACTGCTCGGCGCATCCGGAACAGTCGAGGCTGCTCGGCTTGTGACGGAAGAGGGATATGACATAGTCTTCAACCTTGCGGGAGGTTGGCACCACGCACACTGCGCCAGGGCATCCGGCTTTTCATATCTTAACGATGCAGTCATTGCCATCAATGAAATGCTCAAGAAAGGCAAACGGGTCGTTTACCTGGACATTGACGCCCACCACGGTGACGGCGTTCAGGAGGCTTTTTACGACACCAGGCAGGTATTGACAATCTCGCTTCACGAGAGCGGCATCTATTTCTTTCCGGGGACCGGATTCGAGAAAGAGGTTGGAGCAGGGGAGGGAAAGGGGTACTCAGTAAACCTGCCACTCCTTGCTCACACCGATGACCCCCTTTTCATGAAAGCCTTTGACGAGGTGGTCTACCCTCTCATTGCCGCATTCGATCCGGATGTTCTGGTGACTCAACTCGGTGCGGATACCTTTCGAACTGATCCGTTGACACGCCTGGAGATAACCACTCACAGCTATTCTTATGTTATCCGTAAAATCAAGGCACTGAGGATTCCATGGGTAGCGGTTGGAGGCGGAGGATACGACAATATGAACGTGGCCCGTGCCTGGACCATTGCATGGGGCATCATGAACGGGGTCGAACTGCATCCCCGTTTGCCGGCTCCCTTTGTAGAGCGTATCCGAGGCCTCGGCTATAAGAACAGGATGCTGCTTGATGCGCTTCACTGGGCAGAGGAAGCCGATCGAAACCTTGCCCTGGATTCAGTGGAACGGAGCATCAGCGCAATAAGAAGTACAATTTTCCCGATCCATATTGATGGTTATAGCTAAACTGCCGCGACCAGAAATTGAGGAGTCAAAACCATCGAACCGCTAGATCAACAAAAACCTACTCCCATATCAGGCATCGCCTATCGAACTCTCCCCCCTGATGCTTGCCTGAAGGGCCGTGATGGCCGAGCATCAATCAGATTTGATGGAATCCCCATCCCTCTGGAAGAGGCTGACTATCAATGCCTAGCTGATTCAGAACCTGATTACGACATGGTCGGAAAGGGTGTTTATCTTGCCCTGCGCTCCAATCCTGACTGTACGTTCAATTCCGTCTACGCGTATTGGTTGAAGGATGCCTATCCACACTATCTGGCTGAGCTGGCGACTCATATCGTCATGCTGGATCGCAAAGATGTTGAGGTCAGCTATCTTGACCGGAAGGTCAACTACCTGAAGATCATGGCACTCCTTGAGCCGGATAATCCCGGTATACTTGCGGAGATAGGAGCGACACTTCTCGATCGCGGCCTGAGGCTGTCGGCCCTTAACCAATCAACCGTTACGCTTTTCCGGGCGGAAACGTTTTTATCCAGATCACTCTTATTGGCCCCGACTGTACCCCATGTTCTTTCTCATCTGGCTGAGGTCCAATACCTGCTTGGACGGTATGGCCAGGCTGAACTGATCTGGAGAGAGCTTCTGCCCGGCCTTGACGTCGCCGGGGCCAATCACCTGGAGGCGCGCCTGAAGAAGGTTCAGAGCGGACAGATTCCCAGAGTTCCGCCGGTTGACTATCTGGAGGCAATTGGTGTCGCTTTTGGCTGTTACCAGGATGGCAACTTTGAGGAGTGTGCGGCGATCCTGAACGATATTCTTGATGACCCGGCCTTCTGCGAGGAGTTTCCATTGCCTGAGGTCTGGTATCATCTTGGCCTCTGTTATCAAAATCTCGCTCTGCCAAAAAATGCTGCGGAGTGTTACAGTGAGGCACTTAGGCGTGACCCCGACTTTGCTGAGGCGCAGTCGGCTCTGGATAACCTCGCGCAATGATGGGGAGCGGTCGTATGTTTGGTTTCAGCAGTGCAGACTGGGTCTTTATTGCCGGGGTAATGCTCGTAATCTTCATATGCGTGGCTCTCAGCGACATGCGACGGAAGAAGTAACGCCCCATTCGTTTACTTCTGCAGTTTCTTTACGGGGCGATTGTATGTCCGAGCATGACAATATCGATCTACAGAGGCCAATGGGGCTAACTCTCTTGACAGGCCTCTATCTTTTTTTCTTTCTCGTTTCAGCATCTACATATGGCAACCCATTTCCATTAATGGGCAGGATCTATACGGTAACACCAGCTAAAGTGATAGTATTGATCGATTGTCTGATCTGCCTGTACCTCCTTATGGGAATCATGAAACGGCAACAGCTGACCTGGTATCTGCTTATCGGATACAATCTATTTGAAATTGTTAATACTATTGTGAACGTTAAATACATAACGCAGGCCGAGCTGGAAAAGGTTATTGGCGTACAGGTGCATCGGGAAGGACTATGGGTAAATAACATTGCTGCGGCTCTTGCCATGCTCCTGCTCACTCAGTATATCTATCGCAACAAACATCTTTTCTGTAACAGGCAGAGATACCTTTTTTAGCCCATTATTACGAAGGTGTAGCTTGCACGGCGAAGAACGGTCTGTTATAGTGCCGCCCAGGAAACCATTGAGCAGAGGTATTAGTTGGATATACGATCACTTTTCGAGAGTACTCCCGGCGGTATCTTCGACATGCTAAAGCATGGTCTTTCGCATACCATTTTTCACAATGGTGAGGGCGAGACTACTGTTAACCTTGAAGATACTCGCGGCGTCGATATACGGATAGCAAAGCTTAACAAGCATTTCGGCAGTCATCATGTCCTTGTGGATGTTGATCTTGAGATCAGATCCGGAGAGACATTTTCCATAATAGGCCCTTCCGGAACGGGCAAGAGCGTACTTCTCAAGCATATAGTCAAGCTTGAAACTCCGGATAGTGGTGAGATCTTTATCAATGGACTTCCGATATTTTCACGAAAGCCGCGTAAGGAACCCAACAATTATCGATACAGTATGGTGTTTCAGTCGTCGGCACTTTTTAATTCTCTGACCGTGGGGGAAAACGTTGGCCTATGGCTGCGTGAGAAAAGGATCTGCAAGGAACTGAAGATTCGAGAGATCATCAGTTCCAAACTGTCGCTGGTAGGGTTGGAAGGCAAGGATGAATTGCAAACGTCCGAGCTTTCGGGCGGCATGAAAAAAAGGGTTGCCATTGCACGTTCCCTTGCGATGAACCCGGACCTGATCCTATACGATGAACCAACGGCAGAACTGGATCCTATTAACACGGACGAATTGGCCAATACCATCCTCCAGCTTAAAAAAACCACCCAAAATACAACGGTCATCGTCACCCATGATCTTAACTTTGCTCTCTACATATCAGACCGGATCGGCATGATGCATGACGGTCGGATAATCGAGGTAGGGACTCCGCGTGAGATAAAACGTAGTGAGAACCCTATAGTCAGGCGTTTCATCAATACTACTACCAAAGGGATCACTGCTGACTGACGGATTGCAAAATCCGTCTTTTATAGGAGGGACTGAGTTTGCGCCATTGGACGCATGCCATTTTATTGATGTTCATGATGACGGCGCTGCTCGCAGCTTGTGCTGAGATGAAGCAGAGCAGACCTCTTCTGCCGGTGCGTGAGTATGAGAGACTGATCGTCGGTCGTCTGGATGCTGAATATGTCGGCACCGACAACTGTGTAGCCAAGTGCCACACTCACGATAAGATCACCGACGATTTCAGGCACAGCATTCATGGTGAGCAGATAAAGCCTGAGACCGGCCTCCCTTTGGTCAACTGCGAATCCTGTCATGGTCCCGGCAGCCTGGCAATTGAAACTCTTGCTGAAGACCCTGCGAAAAACGATGCCGAAAAGAAGAAATGCGACACCAGCAAATTTCTCGATATCATGAACCTGCCTCCACAAGCACAGTCACTTCTCTGTCTCAAGTGCCACACAGCTGCTTCCACGCCGGTTCTTGCGCTTTGGAACGCAAGTTCTCATGCCATGAACGATGTCAGTTGCTTCGACTGCCACAAACTCCATCAAGGGCCGCAGCAAAAGGTTGGCCATGATGAGATATCCGAACTCTGCTACGGTTGTCATCCCGACGTAAAGGTTGAGAACAATCTCTTTTCGCATCATCCGCTACGTGAGAAGAAAATGGCATGCGTAGACTGCCACGAGGTTCACGGATCGCTGCAGAACAAGTTGCTCAAGGGAAACACCCCGAAGGAAACCTGTACCCGTTGTCACATGGACAAGCAGGGGCCGTTTGCCTTTGAGCACGCTGATGTGACGGAGAACTGCAGTAACTGCCACATTCCCCACGGGTCAGTCAATAATTGGATGCTTTCAGCTGCTCTGCCGTTCCTCTGTTTGCAGTGCCATGGTGGTCACACTCTCAATAATACCCAGGGGGTCAAGCAACTGTTCGTAAACCGCTGCACCGACTGTCATTCCCAGGTGCACGGCAGCGACATCCCCGCTCCGGCCGAGTTTGGGCCTGGCACGTTACGTCAGTGACCTTCTCTAACCTTTAATGCCAAGGAGCAAAACTGTGCCACGACATGCTGTTTTCGTCTTCTTCGCTGCAGTATTCATCTTATGCTCATTCGCAGTTGTTTCGCCTGTCTCTGCAAATGAGCTGAAAGCGGATGAGGGGGCTTCGCAGTCAAACTTTGGCGAGCCAGTTTCCATAGAAGCGGCTGATGCTCTGGAAATTGAACAGGTGGAACAGCCACTGGCCGAGACAACACTGGAAACTCATTCCCTGCTGAAGGCAGAGGCCGGTTATCGTTTCATAAGCATCGATGGTAATGGCAGCAGGGCTGCCGAGTTCAGCGACCTTCACTCGGGTCCCACCGGGAGTCTCCTGCACAGCGTACTTGGACGTGACCACAAGCTCATCATTGATGGCTCATTCCTCAGTGACAACGATTATTATGGGGATCTAAGTTACGATTTCATGGGGGCATACAGGGTTCATCTCCGCAGTGAGTCGCTTTTTCACAATCTGGAAAATCTACCTCTTTTCTCGCCGTCGCCAATCATCTTTCCCGGCAGCAGTTACACCGCAACTCCAAAGGACACTGCTCAACGTTACGGGATTCGGGTCGAACAAGACCTTGCCTCAATGCGGGCTCGCTTGGGCACATACCCGATCCATTTTAACCTTCAGTATTGGAGAATGACAAAAGAAGGGAACAGCCAACTGCGGTTTGCCGATCAATCGTTTTTTCCCAATGGCACCGCATTAGTGCCATACCCCAATAAGGTTATTTCTCAGGAACGATCGCTACACAGCGAAACCCATGAAGGTAAGATTGGCTTTGATGCCCACCTCGGAGCGGTCGATCTGATTTATGACTTCACGATCCGTCAACTCAACAACCATGCCGGGACACCGGTTGACTCTTTCGTGAGCAGGATTGACCCTGTCAACCTTCAATTTCAGCGGGGGGCGGGCAACTTTGAGCACAATGAACCGCCGGACAGTCGCTATCTTTCACATACAGTCAAGCTCCATACCGAGCAGACCGGAGGTATTGTTGCTGCGGCTGCTTACACCTTTTCGCAGCGTAGCAACCGTTCTTCTTTGAGTCAGGTGTCAGGCGCCAATGGCCTTACTGACCTCCTGCACACTGCCATCGGTGATCTGGTCTACACCCCCTGCAAGGAGTTCTCACTTGCGGTTCGTTTTCGTCATCAGGAGATTGATCATGACACTGCCACCATCGTCATGCCGCTATTTACCCCATCAACCTTGTATGCCTATAATGGGATAGATACTCAGCGGGACATCATTTCTACTATTCTATCGTTCAGGCCTGTGACGGATTACACCGTGAAGGCTGAATACCGCGGTGAAATAACCCACCGTAATAATGTCAACTCCTGGAGTCCGATTGCTAACAATGTCTCCGGTATGATGATGCCGGGAAACGAGGAGAAACACAGCGGTTCTCTTACATTTCTGGCTAGGCCCATAAAGGGGTTGCGGGTCAAGGTGCGCTATGGCTACACAGTTGATACCCAACCTGCTTATGGCAACTCCTTTGACGAGCGGCACGATGGGCAGTTTCTGGTAAACTACAGCATCAGGGACCGCTGGGGGATTTCGGCAAACTACCTGAATTTTCATGAGTACAACGACTCGAAGAGCATCAATAATCTGACAGCTTTTGTAACACCCTTGCGGGAATATCCAATTTCTCGGGAAAAAAATGGAATCAGTGCTACGTCCAGCCTCTGGGCCAATTTTTTTGGCGGCCGGCTAAACCTTACCGCAACCGGAGGACTGCTCAAAAATTCTACTGACCAAGAGGTTCTTTTTACCGGGACTACGTCCAGCACGACACCAGCAACGAATTACACCAGCAGGGCAATCCTCTACGGCATTACTGCCGGGCTTCGACCTCTGGACCGTCTTGACCTCTCTTTGGCATTCCAGCAGGTGCATTCCTTTGCCGAGTTCGATCCACGGAATAATCCCACTGTTGGCGGCAATGTGGAGGGTGTAAAAGAGCTTTCATGGCTCAAGAGCGTCGAGAATTCGGTGAGCTTCAAGGCCGATTATGCGCTTTACAAGAACGTCTCATGCGGGGTCGATTACCGCTACCGCGGATACAATGACGAGCGTAACCCTATCTTCGATGGCTCTGTCCACTCTGTTGTGGCCAGCATGACAGCAAAGTGGTAATGATAAATTTCGCCCGAAAAATACTGCTTGGTTTCTCCGTCCTCCTGGGCGCTGTAACAGCCTTCCCGGCCCCGATTGCCCGTTCGTCCGAGGTCATCATCGCTACGGTATTCTCTTACGATCATCAACGGTACAGGAACGCTCATAAAGCCTTCATGCGAAGCATTGCCGCAAAAGGGTACGACCAGGGGAGCGCAGAGTTCGTTATACAGATTCCCAATCCAGACCCGATATCGTGGTCCAATGCCATCCGGAAGGCCAGCGCAATAGGGGCAAATGTTATCGTTACCTACGGTTCACCTGCTACATTGGCGGCTCTTCAGGAGTCAAAGGATATACCCATTGTCTTTGTGGATGTCTATTCGCCTCTGGAAGCCGGCATTGCGAAAAGTCTGGCAACACCCGGCAACAATGCCACCGGTGTCAGTTCCAAAGTGCCACTTCCCACTCTGGTAAAGACTGCCATGGAATTCAAGCATTTCCGGCAGATCGGAGTATTGTATTCCTCCCGCGAGATTGGTTCGCTTATACAGCTTAAGGAGATGAAGAGATTGGCACTTCAGTACGGTTTTTCCGTAGTTGAGGCCAATGTGACCAATGTGGCACTGCTCGATTCTGCACTCACGACCCTGGCAACGCAAGTTGACTGCGTCTATATCACCGAGGCTTCAACAGTTGGGCGTCATATGGATAAGATAATCCATTGGGCGACGGAAAAGAAGATACCGGTTCTGACTCAGGTGCCAGATGGTGGGGAAAAAGGAGCGCTTGTCTCTCTTGAGGCTCATCCTGGAGAAATGGGGCAGCAAGCAGCAGATGTAGTGGTTCGTGTTCTTTCCGGCAAGAAAGCTGCACTCCTCCCTATTCTGGCTCCTAAAAAAGTCGACTTGGTGATAAATTTGAAAACCGCTCGCGCACTTGATCTTCACGTTCCTCTTCAGGTTCTCAATATGGCGACTCGGATAATCAAGTAACTCAGTCTGTAAGAGAGACCGATGGGACAGATTCTGATCGTCGATGACGATGCCTCATTTCTAAATCTTCTTGCCTCCATCGTGGAAGAGAATTATCCCCACCTTAAGGTAACCACCTGCCTGAATCCTTTACAGGCACTGAATCTTATCTGTCAGGGGGAGTTGGATCTTCTTGTCCTTGATTTGGAAATGCCTGAACTTGACGGCTCTAAACTCTTTCATTTTGCAGTTGATGGCGGGGTTGACCCGAAGCGAATCGTAATCCTGTCTGGCAGGGAATCGGATTTTCTTCACAGCCACTTTCCATTGGGGACCTGCCTGGCGGTTCTGAATAAGTTTGAGGTTAAGCAGAAAGCGGTACTGGAGATGATCTTCAGCTCACTTGAACGCAAGGCGGCTGCTCGCGAAGAGGTTGAAGTGAACAAAGTGTGACGAGGTGATGTGACCGATGAATGGCAAGAAAATGATGGTAACATTTTTCCGACAGAATCACCTCAGGCCGGATTGGAAGGTCGACCTGAATAGCGACAAGTTCCATAGTTTTTTTGTTGAACTTATCGCTGAACTTGCCGGTTTGGGGGTTGAGATCGGCCATGTCGACAATGATTCATTAACCATTGATGTCAAGAGTTATGCGGATCTTCTCAACTCGGTACGGATATCATCACCTTCTGATGGAATAATCAGTCAATGTGTAGGGCACATCATCGGGAAGAGCGACAACCTTGACCTTATTGAAGACATTAGGAGGGCTGTGAAGCGTGTTGCCTTTGCGCCTGAGACTATCCCCCCTGAGGATCACAACAGAAAAGTTTGTCACAACTGCGGCTGCGGTTGTTGAAAATTGGTTCGATTAAAGGTTCAATGGGGACTTGCTGAAATAACTCACAAAATCAAAAAGCTATATCGATTCTTCGTTTATAAAGATAATTTCCGCTTTCGGATATCCACTGCTAAGTGAAAGTCTTGCATAGCTCTTACGTTGTTCTCCCCTCTGGAGCGACCCTGGGTTAATGAAGAGAATGCCGTTGATTTCAACTACTGCGGCCTGATGGGTGTGACCGTAGAGAACGACACTTGCGCTTTCGCTCACCGCATGTCGATAAAGCTCTGTGAGCCCTGATTTGACCTTGTAGCGGTCACCGTGCGTGATCAGAAGACAGGTGTTTTCAAGCTCAACTCTTATTTCACGCGGATACTTGCCTGGCACATCACAGTTGCCGGCAATTTTTTCCACCTGTTTGGATAAGATATGCTCCAACATGGCTGCGTCATCAGCATCATCCCCGAGGTGAAAGATCCTGTCTACAGATCCGGCCTTCATGATCGCTTCCGCTGCCAGCGGGTAATTGCCGTGGGTATCCGAAATAATAATGCATTCCATTATATGACCATAACAAATTGTGCTGTATACAGTCAAGCAGGCATGGAACATCATTAGCGGTGAAGTAATGCTCAGATTTTCATATAAACAGGCGGATCTAAACGATGAAGAGTAAATGGTTCTGGATAGCGGTTGGGGTTACTGCCGGGTTTGTGTTGATCTTTATGATTTCTATTGTGGTTGCGGCACTGTTTCTTGGCGATGGCAGGAAACTGGTTAAGGGAAGCGGTATAGGGCTTGTCGAGGTCCGGGGGGTAATCCTCGATCCACAGGAAACCGTCAAGCAACTCCACGACTTCGGTCGCGATTCAAATGTAAAGGCCGTTGTTCTCCGTGTTGATTCCCCGGGAGGAGTGGTCGGCCCTTCGCAGGAAATCTATCAGGAGGTTAAGAAACTTGCCGCAATTAAAAAGGTGGTGGTCTCCATGGGGAGCGTTGCAGCCTCAGGAGGCTACTACATTGCAGCACCTGCCTCGCTCATATATGCAAACCCCGGCACCATAACCGGCAGCATAGGTGTCCTGATGAAGTTCTCCAATGTCGAAGGGCTTTTGGACAAGCTCGGGATGAAGGCACACACCCTCAAGACTGGTCGCTACAAGGATTCCGGTTCTCCGGTCCGGACGATGACCGAAGAGGAGAAGGCATTACTTCAAGGGGTGATCGAAAGTACTCATGGCCAGTTTGTAAGGGCAGTTGCAGAAGGCCGCAAGCTTCCGGTTGACCAGGTAAGTGCCCTTGCCGACGGTCGGATTTTCTCTGGAGAGCAGGCTCTTGCCGTAAAACTTGTGGATCGACTCGGATCCTTGCAGGACGCGATAGATGAGGCAGGCAGGCTTGGCGGTATCAAAGGAGAGCCGGATCTCATCAAGCCTCCCAAAAAGAAAAAGCTTCTGCTCGACATGCTGGTCGAAGAATCTTCATCCCGGATCAGCAATCTTGTCCGTGAAGAGATGGGAATGAGTATGAATTATGAAATGCCAGGCATGGGTGGAAAATAAAAACCCACTGATTGGTGGGTTTTTATTCTGACGTAACGCAACGTATGGGATCCTGACGGGTTCATTTAGGCATAGGACAGTAAAGGTTTTCGTAAGGTCTGTTGCTCTTCGGTAAGACCTTAACGAAAGTCTCCTGCGTAATTTCCTTTAAGTCCAGGTTTAAATCCTTGCAATACTCTTTCAGGTAACCATCAAGCTCTTCCCTGTCGTCATCGGTCAGGTCATAAACCCCAACCTCAGGGGAGAGTTTCTTTTCATCCACACCACCGCGGACATAAATCACCCCGCCATGCATGCCGGTTGCGAACCTGAAGCCGTGTTTCGGCTTATTTGGATCGTCGGTGTACATCCCCAGGAGGACCAGAGCCCCTCCAGCCATATATTCCCCGAAAAAATCTCCTGCCTTGCCGCCTGCAATCAGGACAGGCTTGTTGGTTTCATATGACTTCATATGGATCCCGACGCGATAGCCGACATCCTTGAGGATGTGAATACGACCACCTCTCATCCCGTAACCGAGAACGTCACCTGCGTGGCCATGCACCACAACCTTTCCGGCGTTCATTGTGTTGCCTATGTTGTCTTGGGCGTTATCCCTGACGATTACGGTGGCACCGTTCATAAAGGCACCCAGATCATTCCCCGGAACCCCGTAAATCGTTATGGTGACAGGACGGTTGACACCGTCACCAATAAAATACTGGCCATTAACATTCATCAGGTCGATCTGTTCCTCACCGGAGGTTATCGCCTGGCGGATCTTCTGGTTAAGATCTCTGTAATACATCCCCTTAGCATCTATCTTCATAACAACACCTCGCCATTCACTTCTCACATTTCACTGATTAATTAGTTTTGCGATTACCGGTTCACCGCCTCTAGGCGACCAGACGCGGTCGGGTTTTGGACAAATCTCCCGGATGGCAGCTTCTTCAGAGGCCATATAGACAAAGTCGTCCTTGGTTGCACAGACCAGCGGTCGTAGTTTTACCCGGTCATTGAGGCCAATCAGACCTTCATTGCTGGCAAAGAGGATTGCAAAGGGACCATTGAGAAGACCACTTCCATAGACCTGACGTATAGCCGTAAGGAGTTCCCGGTCATTGTCCGGCATGGAATCGATGATGTCCCAGAACGGGGAGGCGAGGGCAAGACTTGCGAGTTCCGGGGAGAGTCCATGTTTGCGAATCAGGAGATCAAGCATGTATGTGACAACCTCGGTGTCAGTCAGCATGGTGCAGAGGTATCCATACATCTCAAGGTAACGCTTATTGATACCGTAGGAGGATATCTCTCCGTTGTGGACGATGGACCAGTCTAGAAGGGTGAAAGGGTGAGCTCCACCCCACCAGCCAGGAGTGTTGGTAGGGAATCGGTTGTGAGCGGTCCATATATGGCCGCTGTACTCCTCAAGGCGGAAGAACTCGGCGATATCCTCTGGGTAACCGACCCCCTTGAAGGCTCCCATGTCTTTACCGGATGAAACCACAAAGGCCCCTTCGATTTCATGATTTATCCGCATGACATGACTGACGATGAAATCCTCGTCCGTCATCCCTTTGAAGTCAATTGCCTCACGATATTCAGGCGTTTCAAGTGGTTTTGTAAAGTAACGCTTGAATGCCGGCGGATTTGTTATTGCAGGGGTCCGACGGGTAGGAATATCCTCCTGCTGTTCGATGAAGAAGTGCTGCTCAAGATACTCTTCGGTGAGCTGGAGGGCCATGAGGTTTTCGTACATCAGATGGAAGGCAAAGAAATCACGGTAATCGGGATATATGCCGTAGGCTGCAAACCCCCCGCCCAGGCCGTTGCCTCGGTCATGCATCAGGGATATTGACTTGATAATGACACTCCCTTCAACCTTTGTGCCTGCAGTTGAAATGAAGCCGGTGAGGCCGCAGTTTGAGATGTCTTTTTCGAAGATGTGTGTTGGTTTCAGTTTCATATGTCGGTCCTCGGATATACTGATCTCATGTAGGGGAGAAGCAACGCCTCGCCCAAGCCGGGCGGCTCTGCAGGCGCCCCTGTAGCTATTTACGCTGCCTTGCCGACGGGTGCGAAGAGGGCGCTACGCAACTCCTTGGGGAGGTGGATAAAGCCGAAATCCTGCGAAAGCAGATGTTCCTTGAGCGTTGTCACGTCCACCTTCTCGCGGATCAAGCCGGCAAAGATGCCAGCGCGTTCGACATTGCCTACCAGCACGGCTCCCACAAGGCGTGTTCCCTGCAGAACGATCTTGCGGTAATTATAGGTCTCCATGTCCTGGTAGGTAAGTACTTCGTACTCATCGGGGTTGGATATATTGGTTATTCCCATTGAAATGGTCGATACCTTGAAAAATTCTATTGAGTTCATTGCCAGGCCTCCTGCATACTCCTTCTTCGAACCTGCCATGGAGGTTCCGGCAATGTCCCCCTGTATGTAAGCGTCAGGCCAGATCGGCATCGGGTTTCTGACAGAGGTGAAAAAATCGCGCGCTTCGGCAACATCGCCGGCAGCAAAAACTCCCTTTAGAGTGGTCTCCATCCTGTCGTCAACTACGATTCCCCTGTTTACCTCGATATGACTTCCCTTGAGAAAGCCGGCTGCAGGCCTTACCCCGATTGCTACGATAACCGTGTCGCAGGGGATAAAATCTCCGGATTTCAGAACAACTCCACTAATGTCTGGCCCATCGCCTTCAATCGAAACGACGGTATCCTCGGTAATGACGTCAATGCCGTTAGCCTTCATCTTCTTGGCGACTATGCGTCCAGCAGGGCGATCAAAGGCAGCAGAGAGAATCCTGTCCGCCAGTTCGATTATGGTGACCTTCTTCCCCAGCAGATGAAGACCCTCTGCGGCCTTAAGACCGATAAGCCCGCCGCCTATGACCACGGCGTGTCTGATGTCGTCGGCTATTCCTTTAAGTTTGGCAGCGTCGTCCCAAGTGGTGAATGTGAAGATCTTTTCTTTGCCCGCCAAACCTTCGATGGGGGGGACAAAGGGGTCGCCGCCTGTTGCTATCAGGAGGCGGTCGTAATTGACCGTATCACCTGCGGCAAGTTTAACCATGCACTTTTTGCCGTCAACGGAGACGACTTCCGAGTTGAGGAGTAGATTAATCCGGTTCTTTTCGTAAAAATCATCCGGAAGGTATGACATCCGTTTATCGGTTATCACTCCTCCAAGCAGATAAGAGATGAGAGGTCGACCATATGCTGAGTGGCGTTCCCTGGAAATGACGGTTATGTTGCCTTGCTGATCAATAGAACGGATGGATCGGATTGCACCGACTGCAGCGACGGAATTGCCGATTATCACATAGTTCATTTCTGGGTTCCCTCCCTATAAACAAGGGCTCTGTTCGGACAGGCTTCCACGCATGCCGGGCTCTTCCGATCCGGGCAAAGATCGCATTTGTTCGCCTTTTTCTTTGTAAGGTTGCGCTGCACAGCTCCATAGGAGCATGCCATGACACATGACCAGCAGCCGACGCACTGATCGATGTCTAACCTTACGATCCCCTGGTCGTTCTTTTGGATGGCTCCTGATATGCATGCCCGCAGGCAGTCGGGTTCATCACAGTGGCGGCATGTAGTCGAAAGCGAAATCACACCACCTTCCCACTCCTCAACCGTGCAACGCGAGATTGGGCGAGCAGGTTCATGGAGAAAAGCTTTTACCGGGTCTTTTGAAAGTGAGTGTTCTGTGATGCAGGCCACTTCGCAGAGATGGCAGCCGATGCATGCGTCTTCAATGGTATAAATGCGCTTCATAAACTATTCTCCAGCGGGCATGACGCCCAGAAGGTTCATGTCTTTTTCGGTTAGCCCGACAGCCCGTAGCTTGTATCGGTTCCCTCGTAGTGATTCCAGAGCGTTCAGGCCCATGCCGCCCAGGATCTCCTTCATTTCATGCCCCCATGCCTTTACGAGGTTGACCAGCTTTTCGGCGCCAACCTCGGGATTGAGACGCTTTGCCAGATAGGGGACATTTGTAGTAATTCCCCACGGGCACTTGCCTGTGTAGCACCGCTGACAGAGGGTGCAGCCAAGGGCCAGCAGGGTGGATGTCCCGAGGTTTATAGCATCCGCTCCCAGGGCAATGGCCTTGATGGCGTCACCGGAGCTCCTGACACCGCCACCGACTACTATGGATACCTGGTTTCTTATCCCTTCGTCACGCAGCCGTGTATCAACGGCAGCAAGGGCAAGTTCCATCGGGATGCCAACGTTGTCGCGGATCACCTGGGGTGCTGCACCGGTCCCCCCGCGGAAACCGTCGATAGTTATGATGTCGGCTCCGGCACGTGCGATACCTGAGGCAATGGCAGCAACATGGTGTACCGCAGCAATTTTTACGGACACCGGCTTTTCGTAGTTTGTCGCTTCCTTGAGGGCATAGATAAGTTGACGCAGATCCTCAATGGAATAAATGTCGTGGTGAGGGGCCGGCGAGATGGCGTCCGATCCCACCGGGATCATACGGGTCTCGGAGATCTCAGAGTTGACCTTTTCGCCCGGAAGATGCCCACCGATCCCGGGTTTGGCCCCCTGGCCGACTTTGATTTCAATGCCTACACCCGCGTTCAGGTATGCCTCACTTACGCCAAACCTGCCTGAAGCCACCTGAACGATCACGTTTTTGCCGTACTTGTAGAGATCCTTGTGCAGGCCGCCTTCGCCGGTATTGTAAATAGTTCCCAGCTCCTCTGCCGCAGCTGCCATCGCTCTGTGAGCGTTCAGATTGAGGGCGCCATAGCTCATGGCTGAGAAGATAAACGGGTATTCAAGTTTGAGCTGAGGGGACAGTTTAGTTGCCAGTTTCGGTTTGCCTGTTTTCTTATCTGTTACAACTTCGATGGAGTGGGGTTTCTTGCCAAGATAGGTACGGAGTTCCATCGGCTCTCGGAGAGGGTCGATGGATGGGTTGGTTACCTGGGAAGCATCAAGTAGAAGGTGATCCCAATATATAGGGTATTTCGCCGGGTTTCCCATGGCGGCGAGAAGAATACCGCCGGAGTCTGCCTGAGCGTACAGGTTGCGGATGTGAGCATTGGACCATGAAGCGTTTGCCTTGAAATCCTCTTCGTTGAGCCGAATGGTTATGGCGCCTGTCGGGCAGAGTGCCGAGCAGCGTCTGCAGCCGATGCAGAGGGAGCTGTCCTCGGCCAGGCAGTCGGATCCGTCGATGTAGCGGTGTACATCATAGGCACACTGGCGGACACAGACCTTGCATCGGATACAGGTGGCATCGTTTCTTGCCACGATGAACTCGTTAAATGATTCATTAGGGGTTTTATAAAGCACCTGTCATACCTCCATTGGGGGCGAATGCTGCACGAAATTTTGCGGTCACAGCACTCAGAGGTAAATCATACTGCTATTAGTATGCCAGTATATGGCATAATTTGTAACAGCTCGGTATGGCGAATGATTCAGTAAGTGAGGTGTATCGCGTGTGGAGGTATTGAGTCTCTGATGGGGGTTGTTTTTATGGGATGAGTACTCAAAGTAGTCTTATGTGTTACGCAATTTATGGTTACCTTTCGCGGATGGGTAGTTGCTCCAGATATTTCCTCAATCCCCCTTCGAAAATGAGCTGAACCTCTCCTTTGACTGGCTTACGATAATAACTAATCAAGGAGAAAATGGTAATACAGGCGAAGATGATGAGCGTAGCAACGACAAGACGTTGTCGCAACGGGTTGAACTGTGAGGCTGCGTTGGAAGAGAGTTGGTTTAGCGAACGCTTCAGAACAGGCATGTCTTCGGCCATCTGCCTTATCTGCTTCTGTTGAATATTCTGGATGTGGCTGATTATGGTGTCACGGTCGCGTTCATCAATGCAGATGAACTTAAACGGTATGGAATATCCTATGGTCTGAGAATGAATGGTTACTGGTTCGGAGGATAAAACTTCTCCTGCCACATCAATAACTCTTGGCTGCAACCCTGGCAGGAATATCTCAAGAAGGGCGAAACTCCCCTGCTCCAAATCCTCAAGTATGCAGGTTCGAAGGCCACCACCACCGATATTTGCAGCCACAGGAGGCTCGTACTGAAGCGGTAGTAGTGCCGTGGATGAGGAAGAGGCGACTGCTGTCGGTTCCTGTTTAGCGATGAAGCCGACCGCTTGATTGATGTCGTGTGTCCGAGAATCAATGATGTCCAGCCACTTTCGTCGGACTGATTTAAGGTCCCATCCAGGCATTGACGTGTAACGTAGAGGAAGGTATGTGTCGATTCGGAAGTATTCGCGAAGTTCCTCGTAGATGACGTTACCGACAAGTCTGACGAGCAGGTACCTGCTGGTTGTTCCACTTACCAGCAGTGCACGGCAACGGAAGCTGTGACCATCCTTGCCGGAGCGAAGTTCCAGGATATCCCCGAGAGAGATAGAAACAGTTTCGGTGATTTGCTCCTCTTCCAGTTCAAGTTCCAGGAGGTCACGTGTAAGGTGGGTTATACGGGTTCTGGTCTCAGGAGGGCGTATGGCCTGATCCACAAAAAAAACTATCCTGACGATTTGATACGGCAGGAAATGATGTTCATATTCAAGTAGTTGTTCGCTCATATTGGAGATGATGGGCCTATCTGGCTGAGGAGGAGTGATTGAGCTCCTCCAGAAGCTCGTCAATACTGATCTTGTGTACGCCTGCGCCGTGCTCGATGGTTTCCAGGTCGGCGATCTGGCATTCGTAGCAGTCAAGGTTGTGCTTGGCGAAAATCGAAATAGTCCCGGGGAAGGAGCGGATGATATCGCCAATGATCATATCTTTGGTGATCATGGTGCCTCCTCTTGAAAGGCGGGGAAAGTTCCCCGCCTCCAGATCGACTGATGGTATTTCAGGTTATGTTCTCAAGAGTTCAGCATGATGAGTCAGGTCAGATCCTGTACCCCTTGGTAGATGATGTCGAACAGTTCGGGGATATCCTTCTCCTCGATACAGGAGAAAGCGATCCTGAGGTCGGTCTTGCCGATGGAGATGCCGCCGACGCCGTATTTGTCGAGGATATGGACCCGCAGCTTCTCGGCATCGACAGTCTTCAGCTTG
>JAYSLX010000087.1:0-36844 GCA_043725245.1 Geobacteraceae bacterium
ACCGTAAACATCAATCAGGCCATCAGAGCTCGTGAAGTAAGGGTTGTTGGCCCGGAAAGCGAGCAGCTCGGTGTGCTTTCTCTGAGCGAAGCCATGGCATTGGCAGCAGAAAAAGAGTTGGACCTTGTTGAGGTCTCTCCAACCGCTGTTCCTCCTGTCTGCCGCATCATGGATTTCGGCAAGTTCAAGTATCAGCAGAGTAAAAAGCTGCAGGAGGCCAAGAAGAAACAGGTCCATGTGCAGCTGAAAGAAGTTAAGCTTCGACCCAAGACCGATGATCATGACCTTGATTTTAAAGTCAAACATGTCAAGCGTTTTCTGGAAGAGGGTAACAAGGCCAAGATTACCATGGTTTTTCGCGGTAGAGAGATAACACACACCAATCTTGGTTTGGCTATTCTTGACAAGATTGCAGAAGAGCTTCTGGAGGTTGCAGTAATCGAAGTAAGGCCAAAAATGGAAGGGCGCAGCATGTATATGATTGTCGCCCCGAAGAAATAGATTATTTAAGGAGATTTATATGCCAAAAATGAAGACCAACCGGGGTGCTGCAAAGCGCTTCAAGAAGACCGGCACAGGCAAGATCAAAAGAAGCCATGCCTTCACCAGTCATATCCTGACCTCCAAGACCAGCAAGAACAAGCGCAATCTCCGGAAGGGAGCCATTGTAGCGGCGGTAGATCACAAGAACATCGCTAGATTAATCCCCTATTTGTAATAAACTATGAAGGTGAAGAGTAAAAGGTGAAGGGGTTTTATCCTTTCACACTTCACTGTTCACTTTTCATATTTGACCAGTTGTTGTGAACCGTGAGGAAACGTCTCCCCTTGCGGATCCAACTAAATACGACATACAAGGAGTAGCAGATGCCACGCGTAAAAAGAGGATTTAAAGCGAGACAGCGAAGAAATAAGGTTTTGAAACTTGCCAAGGGATACCGCGGCGCAAGGAGTAAATTGTTCAGGAGTGCCACCGAGGCCGTTGACCGAGCCTTGAATTATGCATTCCGCGACCGACGCGTCAAGAAGCGCGATTTCCGCGTACTCTGGATTGCCCGTATTAACGCTGCTGCACGAATTAACGGTCTTTCTTATAGCAAGCTTATACATGGTCTCAAATTGGCAAACGTTGTGATTGATCGGAAGGTCATGGCCGACCTGGCAGTTTCCGACCCAAATGGGTTTACTGCCATTACAGCCATGGCTAAAGCCAGTATTTAACGGTTGACTACGGATAATCGGGGAATGAGAGCTACTCTCATTTCCCTTTTTTTTGTAAAAAGGCTTATACAATGTCTATGTACGAACAGCTGGAAAAACTCCGCTCACGAGCTCTTGATGAAATTGCCTCCGTTGTCAGCGAAGATGAACTCCAGAACTTCAGGGTTAAATATCTGGGGAAGAAGGGTGAACTTACCTCTGTAATGAAGGGGATAGGCGGACTCTCACCTGAAGAGCGCCCACTCCTTGGTCAGGTTGTGAACAGTATCAGGGATCTCCTTGAAGAGCGGATTGATTCGGTCTTAGAGGAAACGCGTAACAGGACAAAGGCTGATAAGCTCAAAGGTGAACGCCTGGACGTCACCCTCCCCGGACGCCGTCTTCCAAAGGGCACCAAGCATCCGGTCACCCTTGTGATCGAAGAGGTTAGCGAGATATTTGCCGGTCTCGGCTTTCAGGTTGCCGAAGGCCCAGAGATAGAACAGGATTACTACAACTTTGAGGCGCTTAATTTCCCCAAGGACCATCCTGCCCGTGATATGCAGGACACCTTTTTTGTTGAAAACAACCTGCTTCTGAGAACACACACCTCTCCGGTACAGATCCGTACCATGCTTAAACATGCGCCGCCAATTCGGGTAATATCACCAGGGACGGTTTATCGCTGTGACTCAGACGCCACGCATTCCCCCATGTTTCACCAGATTGAGGGATTCATGGTTGACAAAGGGATTACCTTTGCAGACTTAAAAGGGATTTTGACCATCTTTGTTACTCAGTATTTTGGCAAGGGGGTCGGTGTCCGTCTGCGACCGAGTTTCTTCCCGTTCACCGAACCTTCCGCAGAGGTTGATATCGCCTGTGTCATATGCAAGGGTAAGGGGTGCAGAGTCTGCAAACAGTCGGGCTGGTTGGAGATTCTTGGGGCAGGGATGGTCGATCCGGAAGTTTTCAGGCATGTTGAGTACGACCCGGAAACGGTCACCGGTTTTGCTTTTGGAATGGGAATCGAACGGATCGCCATGCTGAGGTATGGGATCAGCGATATGCGGTTATTGTTTGAGAACGATCTTCGTTTCTTGAGGCAATTCTGATATATCTGGCGCTTATTCACTGATTCTTGAACTAATACATGAAGGCATGTGCCAATGATTATTAGCTATAACTGGTTAAAGGAATTCGTCGAGGTTGACCTCGCACCTGCAGAGCTTGCTCATATGTTGACCATGCTTGGTCTTGAGGTGGAACGGATTGAAGAGTGTTTCGCCGATTTGGACAGTGTTGTAGTTGCAGAGGTTTTAGAAAAGACCCAGCATCCTAATGCCGACAAGCTCTCGCTCTGCAAGGTTAACAACGGTAAGGATACCTTGGATGTAGTCTGTGGTGCCCAGAATTTCAAGGCTGGCGACAGAGTTGCCCTTGCCCAGTTAGGCACGGTCCTTCCTGGCGACTTCAGGATTAAACGCTCGAAGATTCGCGGTGAGGAATCCTGTGGCATGCTCTGCTCTGAGAAGGAATTGGGGCTTGCCGATGAATCAGCCGGGATCATGGTTCTGCAGAGTGATCTACCCCTTGGAACTCCTCTTTTTGACGCACTTGGGATGAAAGATGTCATATTCGAGATCGGTCTGACGCCTAACCGCTCTGACTGCCTGAGCGTACGAGGGATCGCCCGTGAGGTCGCAGCAAAGCTCGGCAAGCAGATTAAACATCCAAAAGTTACAATAGCCGACGTTGCAGATGACATAGGAAAATATGCGTCAGTTGTCATTGAAGCTCCAGATCTTTGCCCACGCTACGCTGCACGTTTTATCTCCGGTTGCACCATCGGTCCTTCGCCGACCTGGCTTGTAGAGCGGCTCAAGGCCGTGGGAATGCGCTCCATCAACAATGTGGTTGACGTCACGAACTACGTTCTGATGGAGTATGGTCATCCCCTGCATGCATTTGATCATGACCAGTTGATAGAAGGACGAATTGTGGTTCAACGAGCTGCCAAAGGTGAAGTTTTTACAACCTTGGACGGGCAAGAACGATCCCTGACCGGCAACGATCTCACCATACGTGATGGCGGAAGAGCAGTTGCGCTTGCCGGCATCATGGGGGGGCAGAACTCTGAAATTTCCACTGCAACCAAAAATATTCTTCTTGAGAGTGCCTGGTTTGACCCATCTTCTATACGACGGACCAGCAAACGTTTGGGGATTCACTCCGAATCGTCGCATCGCTTTGAGAGGGGCGCAGACATCGATGCAGTCTCAGCTGCGCTTGACAGAGCAGCGTCCCTCATAGCAGAGCTGGCCAGGGGCACTGTAGCGAGAGGTTGCATTGATGTTTACCCCACACCTTTATCAGCGAGAATTATTCTTTTACGTACTGCCAGAGTTGCTGAACTGCTTGGCGTTATACTCTCCACTGAAACGATAACCGGCATTCTTAAGAGCCTGGAGTGCACCATAGAGTTAGCAGAAGAAGGCGTTCTCAGTGTAACAGTACCATCCTACCGGGTCGACCTTGATCGGGAGATCGATCTGATTGAAGAACTGGCAAGGATGCACGGTTATGACAATATTCCGGTTACCATGCCAATGGCCAGGGTCATGCCTGACTGGCCCCAGCAACATCTGCAATTGGAACGGAACGTACGTAATCTTCTGGTGAGTTATGGATTCAACGAGGTAGTTAATTTTAGCTTCAGTTCAACTGCTGTAGCTGAGAGGCTCCTTCTATCTGAAGACGATCATCGCACAAGACAGATCAGGCTCCTCAATCCATTGGTGGATGAGCACGCAGTGATGCGCACAACGCTTCTGCCAGGGCTATTGGAAACCGCTGCAAGGAATTCCAGCTTCCGGCTTTTCAACCAGAGGATCTTTGAACTTCGCCGTGTTTACCTTGTAACATCCGAACATGATTCGCCTGTTGAGCCCCTTATTCTGGGGGGCCTCCTTTCAGGGCTCAGGTATTGCGAAGGGTGGAATCAGGAAAAGGTTCAGGTCGATTTCTTCGATGCCAAGGGTGTCGTTGAGAACATTTTAGACGCGCTGAAAATCGAGAATGTAACCTTTGAGTCCCGTGATATTGAACCGTATTACCATCCAGGCAAGGCTTGTTCAGTCTTCAGTGGAGGAGATCGTATAGGTTCTCTGGGCGAGATTCACCCAACTGTTCAGGAGAACTTTTCCCTAGAAAAACAGCCCTTTTATTTTGAGCTGGATCTAGAGAGACTTTTGCACCAACCACTCGAGAACATTACCGTTACCGCACCATCCAAATATCCTGATATGGCTCGAGACATTGCCATGCTACTTCCCGATGAAATACCGGTAGCGGAAGTTATCTGTTGTATCAGTGGCTTACGGATCAGAGAGATTGAAGATGTACAGCTGTTTGATCTTTATAAAGGTGAGCACGTGCCAAATGGCCAAAAGAGCATTGCTGTCCGGATCCGTTATCGACTCAATGATCGTACATTGACTGATGATGAGGTCACCGGACTTCATCAAAGGGTTATCACTGCACTGATCAAAAAACTGGGAGTATCCATCAGGTAAAAAGAAGTTGATTATAATATTCCTCTGTGCTATATACCATCCCGGTTAGTTTACGGAATGATTCAAGATCCTTAGATAATTTAGAGGTAGATATGACCAAAGCTGACATCGTTGAAAAGATTTACGAGAAGGTGGGCTTCTCAAAGAAAGAGTCTGCCGAATTGGTTGAACTGGTCTTTGATATTATCAAAGGGACTCTGGAGACCGGCGACAAAATAAAGATAGCCGGATTCGGGAACTTTGTTGTCAAAAACAAGGCAGACCGGCGCGGGAGAAACCCCCAGACTGGCGAGGAAATCACTATCATTGCAAGAAAGATTCTTACCTTTAAACCTAGCCAGGTCCTCAAGGCTTCTTTAAACAACGCCTGATCGTCTGCAGATGGCTAACAGTCTCTGCAACAAGATGTATTACAAAATTGGCGAAGTAGCACGCATGGCCTCTCTAAAGCCATCGGTGTTGAGATTTTGGGAAACCGAGTTTAACCAGCTTAAGCCAAAGAAGAGTACTTCAGGCCAGCGGCTTTATTCGAATATAGATCTAGAGCTTGTCCTTAAAATCAGGAAGCTTCTGTATATTGATAAGCTAACAATTGAAGGTGCTCGCAGGAAAATTTCGCTGAGGACAGGGAAACCTGATCACGAGTCCTCTGAGGATGAAACGCCTAAGGAACATGCGCTCCTCCAGGAGATAAAGAAAGATCTGCTGCTTTGCAGGCAGATTTTAGAAGAATAGATTGGTTATCGGTGCGTAGCGCAGCCTGGTAGCGCACTAGACTGGGGGTCTAGTGGTCGCAAGTTCGAATCTTGTCGCACCGACCATAATAAAAAGGGGTTACGGTTTATTCCGTAGCCCCTTTGTCGTTGTGTCTGGTCACTCTTCCTGAATCTTCGGTGCCCGATGGGATCAGTTGTTCTCTCCAGCCGCCGGACCGCCAGGAAGGCTATCTGCAGATATCATTCGCTCCATCAAGTAACCAACGGCCAGTACGCAGGGAATGGTGAAGAGGAGTCGCAACAGAGCGAAACGTACGCCGATGAAGCTGCTTTCCATTACAATCATAGGGATTTTGATGCTGGCCCATGTTCCGAGAAAAATAATGATATTCGCCAGACGCGCCCCTTTTTTCTGCAGAGAAAGCGCTACCGGAAACGCCGCATACAGGGGACCTGCAGCGGCACTGCCCAGCAGAATGGCTAGACCGGCACCACGGACCCCCGCGTCGGGTCCAAGATGGGCCTCCACCAGGTGCCGGGGAACCCAGACATCGAGCAGTCCCATCAGGATCATCACTGCGGGAAGAATCAGCAATACTTCACCAAGAAAATTTATGGATGTGGTTGCCG
The DNA here is from genome assembly GCA_043725245.1 of Geobacteraceae bacterium. GTDB lineage: Bacteria > Desulfobacterota > Desulfuromonadia > Geobacterales > DSM-12255 > Geoanaerobacter. Next base: position 6,122 of record JAYSLX010000087.1, read on the forward strand.
AAAGCTTTGCCAGAGATGGATTCCACAACGCCAGCAGCAGATTGCCGACAAGTATGGACAGGAACAGTCGATAGGCTTTCAGGTTTTTTGTCATTAAAGAAACGCTCCCATCAACAGACCGATGATAATCGCCGTCACAAAACTCAAGGTTTGCCGAACAACTGTGAAACGTTTGCCGAAGTAGGAAATCTCCATCGGCGCCGTAATGATACCCACCATGGTAAGGGTGGTAATAAAGGCGGCCAGAGCGGCGGGAGAAGCACCAAGCTTGAGAAGTGAGCCAGCCAGAGGGAAGGCGATTGGGGACGGCATGCTGATAATCGAGCCAATTACAGTAATTGCTACAAAACTGGTTATGCCATGGGACTGGAAGAGTTTAGTCAGCATATCCTGTGGAATCAGCGCCAACACCAGTCCGACCAGAGCAATCATGCCCAGCACTCCGGGAACCAGTCCTTTCAGCGCCTTAGCGCTGATCTGCAAGGCCCTTTGAGTTCGTTTCCGGTCCGATAACCACGACGCCAGCAATGCCACTGTGGCAATTAACATAATAGCTACCGACATCTTGGAAGACCTCCGGATATCAAACGAGTTTGGAAAGCAACAAGTTAATTACATCTATATGTTAGTTACAGCAAGATGTTTAATCAGATATTCTAGGTTACGGATCACATGACGCAGCAAGTAGGCTGGCATGTGGGATAATTAGCTGATTTTTATGGACTGAGGTGGGGCAGGAAGCCACCCCAGCTGGGTGATGCCTCTGACCCTGTTTGTGCTATTTCGAGGAGTGTTCATGACATTTTCATCCATTGGGTTAACAAATGGTTTACTGGAGGCGGTCGCCCAGCAGAGCTTCAAGCGCCTTTACCCGATTCAGAGTAGGGTCATTCCGGCCATATTACAGGGGAGGGATCTGTTGGCCATCGCCAAAACCGGGTCCGGTAAAACGGCAAGTTTTGTCCTGCCGATCCTGCAGCTCCTTCATTGCCCGGATTCAGGCCAGCGGAGGAGACTCAAGGCCTTGATCCTGGTGCCGACCAGGGAACTGGCCGCTCAGATCAATGATGTTGTAGCACAGCTCGGTCGCCACTTGACCCCCAGGGTTAAATCCGGGGCGGTTTTTGGCGGAGTTGCCATCACCCCGCAGATGATCGGGATGCACGGCATTGAATTGCTGATCGCCACCCCGGGCCGCTTGCTCGAGCTGGTCGCCAAGAATAGCGTGAAGCTGTCAGCAGTGGCAATCCTTGTGTTGGATGAAGCGGATAAGCTGCTGGATCAAGACTTTCAGGATGAACTCGCTCAGATCCTTGCCCTGCTTCCCGAAAAACGGCAGAATCTGCTGTTTGCTGCGACCTTCGGCGAAGATGTGCGGCAGCTGGCAACGAGCATTCTGTCCGAACCGTTGCAGATAGAGATCAAGGAAGAGGCGACAGAGGCAGATCTCATAACCCAGCAGATCTATACGGTCGATACGAGTCGCAAAGGCCCATTGCTCAGATATCTGATCAAGACAGGTGACTGGCAGCAGGTGCTGGTCTTTACGTCGTCGCAACGCCGGGCTGACAATGTGGTCAAGAAACTGCTTGACAACGGAATCAGCGCCTCAACCTTTCACGGCGGCATGAGCCAGGGGGGACGAACCACAGCCCTTGCCGCCTTTAAAACCGGGGCACTGCGGGTGCTGGTGGCCACCGACCTGGCCTCCCGTGGCATCGATATCAAGTTTCTCCCCCATGTGGTCAACTACGAACTGCCCCGGTTGCCAACAGACTATATCCACCGCATCGGGAGAACCGGGCGCGCAGAAACCGCAGGTGTCGCTGTGTCATTGCTCTGTCCGGAAGATATGCCGCATTTTAAGACCATTGAAAAGCGTCTGGGAAAACGCCTGGCGAAGATCGATACGGCTGACCTCGAACTGGCGGGGTATTGAATGCAGAATTTTGCCCTGTTCACCGATGTGAGCCTGAATCCCCGGCGCCAGCTTGGCGTTGGCGCTTATCTGCTTGTGTCCACCTCATTCCTGGACCGAGAGCCGGACCAGATTGAGCGAGCCGAAGTCACTGCAAGGCTTCGGTACAGGAGGTTTACGGAGACCTCATCGACAAAACTTGAAATTCAGACAGTCTTATGGGGATTGGGCGATTATCTGGAAGAAAGCAATGCTGCCGATCTTGGACCTCTGCAGGTTTATACCGATTCCCAGTGCGTAGCTGGGCTCCTGGAAAGAAAAACCGGTCTGGAGGCCAACTCTTTTATTGCACGGCGCTCAGCGCAACCATTGCGAAATGCCACCCTCTATCGCTCATTTTACGCAGCATATGACGAACTCGAATTTGCACTGTACAAGGTAGCCGGCCACTCGCGAGCCTCCTCCCACGATACCGTGCAGCGAGTTTTCGCCTATGTCGATCAGGAAGTGAGAAGAGCATTGTCCACATGGTTGGCTGAGTCTGTCACGCTTACTTAAGCCTTGCATACCTCCCTCTTCAGGCCCTTCGGGTCATCATGACGTTTTTCAACAACCTGTTAATTCATTGTCATTCATAATCCTGATTGCCTTACTGCTCAAGAGTTACAGCTCACCATTTATCATCAGGTTATGGCAAAAAACGCGGGTCTCTGATACGGTTGCAAAGGTTATGGAAATGTAGTAGGAAGGAGGGGTGAGCATCTGCCAAACCTCTTTTTTCTGATCGGATACCTCACCAGAGAGGATCACAAGCTTTTTTTCAGCCACCACCAGCAGATCTTTGATTCCATAAGATCCAAACAACCCGATGCGGCGCGAGAGGCGATGCTGGTACATCTTACCTTTGCTGAACAGCGAAGCATAGCGTTCGTCACCCGACAGCACCCTTAGTCATTACTTACGACAGCTGCTGCCTGATCAGCTGACTTATATAGTCAATCACATCCTCACAAGGGGTTACGCACATGTATTCTATGGACAATGTCGGCAGAAACACGATTGCAATGGTGCTTGCCGGAGGGAAGGGGGAGCGGCTAAGCCCGCTTACCCTGCGTCGGGCCAAGCCGAGCGTTGCGTTTGGCGGGAAGTACAAGATCATTGACTTCGTGCTGAGCAACATGTTCAACTCGGGGATAAAAAAAGTCTATATCCTCACTCAGTATCGGGCCTACTCCCTGAACAAGCATATTCGTGAATCATGGGGCAAATGGACCGGTCTGGGTGAGTTTTACGTGGCCATTTCCCCTGAGACAAGCAGCGAAAGCGAAGAGTGGTTCAAGGGAACCGCAGACGCCATTCTCCAGTACCTCCGCTTTGTTGAGTCCTCGGATGCGGATTTCGTGGCGATTTTCGGCGGTGACCACATCTACAAGATGGACATCACACAGATGATCAAATACCATCGGATGAACCGTGCAGACATAACTATTGCAGCTCTTGAGGTGCCGGCAGATGAAGCAAGTCGATTTGGCGTCTTTTCTGTAGACGACGATTCCCGGGTAACAGCATTCACGGAAAAGCCAGTTCTACCGCAAACGATCCCAGGCAGGGAGACCTGTTTCGCCTCCATGGGGAATTACATATTTTCCATCAAGAAGCTGATCGAGGTACTCCTGGAGGGGAAGAAAAAATATGAAGATCTTGATTTCGGCAAGCATGTCATACCGATGATGCTGGAAAGTGGCGATCGGGTTTTCGCCTATAACTTCAATGACAACATAATCCCCGGCATGAAATCCGAGGAGCGGGGCTACTGGAAGGATGTGGGCACCATCGATTCCTACTATGAGGCCAACATGGACCTCATTCACATATCGCCGCAACTGAATCTCTATAACTACAAGTGGCCGATTCTGACGAATCAGGGTAACCTTCCGCCGGCCAAGACCGTGTTTGATAATGAGGAACGTCGTGGCATGAACATCGACTCCTATGTCTGCGCTGGCTGTATTACAAGTGGCAGCACAGTGCGGCGATCCATCCTCGGTCCGCTCTGCAAGATCAACAGCTACAGCCTTATAGAGGACTCGATCCTCTTCGAAAACGTCAACGTTGGCCGGCATACGAAGATCAAAAAGGCAATCATCGACAAGAACGTTGTGATTCCTGATGGGACAATGATCGGTTATGATCTAGATGATGACCGTCGCAGGGGATATACGGTAACCGAATCCGGCATTGTCGTTGTGCCGCGGAAGTATAAATAGACCGGAAAGGGTCAAATCTCTCTGCCGGGGGAAATCAATACAGAAAGGGAATGAACTTGCGGATCCGCCGACGATAATTAGAATATTCGGGAAATTTTTCCATCAACCACTGCTCTTCACGGTTAGATTTGATTTCGAAAAACATGAGCAAGGTAGTTGCATAGCAGATGGTCAGCAAGCTGTGGACCCACAGACTCCATCCAAATGCCGATAAAATGATCCCTCCATAGATGGGATGACGGACAAGGCGATATGCCCCAGTCTCAATCAGCGTTGCGGTATCCTTCGGACGAGGAAGTGGTGTAAGGTTCTTGCCGAGATTTAACAATCCTGCGACTGCCAGGAGTGAACCTGCGACCATCAGCATCCCTCCTCCCATAGAGCCGAGCAGAACGAACGGTTCTTTCCATTCCGGCAATCCACAACATGTCCGAGGTCCAAAAATCACCATGGTTACAAGGACGAACTGAATCAACACGTACCATTCGCCTCGTGCGCCTTTCCACCAGTGATATCGGGACATATTCATACTTCAACTCGACTAAGAAAAAGGGGATTTGTTAGTCTGAAAACAGTCATGACTTCCGGTTTTCAGCTATGAGAATGTTGGGTCTTGTCTTGACCGTTTATCATGGTAACATGAGGTTTATTAAGTTCAACTAACTGCGCCACATTTAATGTTCTGTCAATGAATTCAACGATGAGGAAGATCATGAAAAAACTTGTATCTCTATGTATAACCACGCTGCTTGCACTTAACCTCTTCGCGTGCACATCTTTTCCTTCTAAAAAGGAGACTGTCTTTTCCGTCTATAATAAGATACTGGTCAAGCCGCTTTCTTTTGATGAACTTTATTTGAATAACTTTGACAGCATCGAATTGCTGACGTTCTACAACTCAAGGCCTCAATTTGTTAAGTTGTTTAATGATAATTTTTTCAAGTACGCCGGTAAAACAGGTTATTTTGATGAGGTTCTTTTTGAAGGGATTCCCGATCAGAGTACCGTTGTCCTGGAACCGACGCTTTCAATTATGGACCAAGGTCCTGCAAGTCAGAGATTATTACCGGGCAATGGTGAGATCGTTTGCCGACTGAGAGATGGTGTTACCAACAGGTTGCTTGGCAGTTACCATGTTCACAGATCAGCCAAACGATCCACTCGTAGTAATCTCATGGGGACAGTTTCAGCACTGATTTCCGGCATGGGGGAGGATGCCGCCTCGCGTATAGCAGAAGCAAAGTAGGGGCAATGGTGACACGCCATCTTCGCTTAAGTCCCCTTCATTTTTGTTCTAAATCCTTTCTGCATCATACGGATCTTCGGGTCGATGACGATTCGGCAGTAAGCCTGCATGGGGTTTAGGCGATGGTATTCCTGATGGTAACCCTCTGCAGGGTAGAAGGCTCTGAATGGTACGATCTCTGTTACAATCGGTTCAGGCCAGAGACCTGCAGATTCGACCTCCTGCTTGGAGAGCTCGGCGACTTCCTTCTGGTGCGTGTTGTGATAGAAAATGGCAGAACGATACTGCGTCCCGAAGTCGGCTCCCTGACTGTTGAGGGTGGTGGGGTTATGAGTTCTCCAGAAGAGTTCGAGAAGCTCGGAAAAGGAGATTATTTTTGGATCATAGGTGATCTGCACTGCCTCGGCGTGTCCCGTTGCCCCACTGCAGACAGACTCGTAGGAGGGGTTTTCTACCGCGCCCCCGGCATATCCCGATACAACCTTCTCCACGCCTTTGAGTCGGCTGAATACCGCTTCTACGCACCAGAAACATCCAGCTGCCAGCGTTGCAGTATCAATATCTTCCGCCATAAAACTCACCTCCATTTTGTATGATTTTAGCATAAAGAGGCTGAGGTGGCATTTGATATGAAGAAAGGGGTCTTGATTCTACAACGGAGAGGTGATCTGAGAAATGGCAGGTGGAGCGGATTCTGACTATCTGATTTGCATGCGGGGTATAATATGTTAGATATATTAACCAATAACTGTAATACCATACCGTATTGATAGGAGATAACCATGAGCGAAGAGACGACCTATCAGGCAGAAACACTTGCATTGCACGCCGGGCAGGTTCCTGACCCGACCACAAACAGCAGGGCTGTACCGATTTATCAGACCACATCCTATGTATTCAACGATGCCGACCACGCAGCGCGGCTCTTTGGCCTGCAGGAGTTCGGCAACATCTACACACGGCTGATGAACCCAACCAGTGACGTCTTCGAAAAACGGGTTGCGGCCCTGGAGGGGGGAGTGGCGGGCCTTGCGGTTGCTTCAGGCCAATCAGCAATCACTCTCTCCATCCTGACCATCGCTCATGCAGGTGACGAGATAGTCTCCGCCACCAGCCTCTATGGTGGTACCTATAACCTGTTTCATTACACCCTCCCGACGTTGGGAATTACGGTGAAGTTCGTCGATCCTTCAGATCCGGAGAACTTCCGCAGGGCAATCACACCAAAGACCAGACTCGTGTTCGCCGAGACCCTCGGAAACCCCAAGCTTGACACCCTGGATATTGAGGCAGTGGCCAGGATCGCTCACGAAAATGATATTCCGCTGATCATCGACAACACCACACCTTCTCCTTATCTCGTGCAGCCCTTGAAGCACGGAGCCGATATCATTGTCCATTCCGCCACCAAGTTCATCGGCGGCCACGGAACATCCATCGGCGGTATTATCGTTGATGGAGGGACTTTCAACTGGGGGAACGGCAAATTTCCGCAGATCTCCGAGCCCGACCCGAGCTACCACGGCATCAACTTCTGGGAGGCCATGGGGAACATCGCCTACATCATCAAGGTCCGCGTGCAACTGCTCCGCGACATTGGGCCGGCACTTTCGCCCTTTAACTCGTTCCTCTTTCTTCAAGGGCTTGAGACACTCCATCTGAGGATGGAGCGGCACAGCACCAATGCCCTCAAGGTTGCCGAGTTTCTAAAGGCTCATCCTAAGGTTGGCTGGGTAAATTACCCCGGCCTACCGGATCACCCGGCATTTTCTTTAGCTAAAAAGTACCATCGCGACGGGCTGTTCGGTGCCATGGTCGGTTTCGGCATCAAGGGTGGCGGTATCGAAGAAGGGAAGACCTTAATCAACAGCTTGAAGCTATTCTCTCTTCTGGCCAACATCGGCGACTCCAAGTCGCTGGTGATACACCCCGCATCCACCACACACCAGCAGTTGAGCGCCGTTGAGCAGCTGGCAACCGGTGTTACCCCGGATTACATCCGCCTCTCCGTTGGGACAGAGAACGTGAAAGACATAATCGCCGACCTTGAGCAGGCATTGTCAAGGATATAGGAAACGGTAGAACGCGAGTTTTGAGACGATGCAGGCAGGTTCTGAACAGGACCTGCCTGTATCCTCTCTCATGGATGTTGTCAGAAACACTCGTTTATTGATTTCTACAGGCACTTCCCCGGCAAACTCAATTCCATCTTTCCCCTTCACATCCCCTTGATCACCCAGATCCCCTGAGGCTGACATCCTCATGGATGTTTTTTCCGAAGAACCTTAAGCAATACTCAATGCTGCCGATAATGTATATATGTGGGAAACAGTATACGTGATCTGATCTGGGCTGCACCCATGCATTTCATGAGACGCACGACGCGACTTAGTCTGTCCACGTTGCCATTCTTCGGGGGAGGTTGGAATTCATGAGTTTAACGATAAGAGCCAAACTGACCACGTTGGTTGTCCTTGGATGTCTTTTCATGACGTTTATTTCCGTTTCCGGGTTGGTAGCACTAAAAAGTGCAAATGAAAAACTTGAGGCCATGTACAGTAGAAATATGGTTGGTGCAGAACGTATATCCCTCATCGGCGACCTGATGCGGGGCAATCGGATTCAACTCCTCTTAGCCATCCAGCATGATTCCCGCCTTGAGTCGAGCAAGCTCCACGATCATGACGTGGCGGTTCATCTTGATCTGGTGAGGGAGAACATAGAGAAAATATCGAAACTTTGGGACGAGTATGCAACTCTGATCGACAGGAACAACCCCGAAGCTGTGAAGCTGGCAGATGACTACAAAGTCAAACGCGGGCTGTTTGTCAACGAAGGGTTGAAACCATGCATAGCTGCGATTGAAGCCGGCAATTTTGATGAGGCGGTTCGCATCACGCTTCAGCAGGTTAACCCGTTTTCGAAAGTAGCAATCGGGCTTGCTGATGATTTGCGGCAGAGAGAGTACTCTCAGGCACATATCAGTTACCAGGAAGCTTTGGCTACCTATCACCGTACGGTTGCGGTCACTCTTGTCTTGATAACGTTTGTAATCCTGTTTGCTTCGATTATGAGCTTTTTCACCATTCGTGGGATTTCCCGCTCAACAACCCAGTTGGCCAGGGCTACCGAACGGATGGCCAATGGTGATCTGGTGTTCAGGGTCGAAGAGATGCAGAATGACGAACTGGGACGGATAGCAGGCTCATTTAATACCATGGCTGACGCATTCGGAGAATTAATCGGCAAGGTTTCCCAGTCCACCGCTATGGTTGCCACGGCATCTTCACAAGTGTTATCAAACTCGCAGCAGATGTCGGATGGGTCAGAGGAAGTTGCTTCGCAGGCCGGTACGGTTGCAACAGCCAGCGAAGAGATGACCGCCACCAGCCAGGATATCGCAAGCAATTGTCACCTGGCAGCCGAAAGCGCTAATCTTGCGGCAAAAACAACCCAGAATGGGTTCGATGTCGTCAGGCATACGGTGGAGGGGATACGTTTCCGGGGCATAAGGACCAAGCAAAACGCTCAAATAGTCTCGTCTCTTGGCGAGCGGTCCAACCAGATTGGTGCCATTGTTGGTACCATTGAGGATATTGCCGACCAGACCAACCTGCTGGCGCTCAATGCAGCCATAGAGGCTGCAAGAGCCGGAGAGCAGGGTCGTGGATTTGCCGTTGTTGCCGATGAGGTACGGGCATTGGCAGAGAGGACCACCAAGGCCACCAAGGAGATCAGTGGAATGATCAAGGCCATCCAGGCCGAAACCCAATCAGCTATTGTCTCCATGGAAGAGGGGGTAAAGGGGACGGAAGAGGGGGCGGCCGAAGCGGAACAAATGGAGGCCTCGTTGCAAGCGATTCTTGATCAGGTGACCACTGTTACGATGCAGATCAGCCAGATAGCAACAGCTGCCGAGGAGCAGACTGCCACAACCAGTGAGATCAGCAGAAATATGCTGAATATCACTGATATTGTCCAACAGACTGCTCAGAGTTCTCATGACACAGCTACCGCTGCCAACAGGTTGAACGATACCGCAATGGAGCTTCAGCGAATGGTCGGACAATTCAAGTTATGAGATAGTTGGTGCAGAAAAATCGCTTGCAACTAAGCCAAATAGTCGGTAAACCTGGGCAAATCGCCGATAAACCTGGTGGCAAAATATGGGGATTTTGGGATAACCAGTTGAAATAAAAGTTGATATATGAGCACGGCTTAAATATTGCATAATTCATATAGTTTAAAATCAGCATTTGTTTCTCGAATATATTCTGTTAGGTTAGTGTAGGCTATTAAATAAAACGTTATGGGCTTTAATGCAACAGATCTGTATTGCCACTTTGTGGCACATTCCCAAAAAAAGGAGATAATCATGAAAAGGGTTGGAAGGAAGCTCGTCGCAACGGCGCTACTGGCAGGTCTGGCTGTTCCAGCTGCCTCTTGGGCGGCTGACGACGTCCAGTTGAAACTGGATTCACTCCAGAAGGAGATCGACAGTCTCAAGGTCCAGACGAAGAAGCATGAAGATAAGGCCTATGAGAAGTGGCTGACCATCGGCGGCGATTTCCGGACACGGTTCGACTCCCTGCGGGGGAGCACCGCTGCATACACTGACGTCAACGATACATTTTCATTTGCTCAGGAGCAAATGAATCTTGGTTTTGCCAGTAATCCCGTTGCATTTGGACCTGCTGTAGCAAATTTTCTGACTTTCCAAAAGGATATGAGGAGTTCAAAAACTTTCAATGCAGCACGGTCATTTCTAGGTACATATGGAGTACCTGGCGGACTTTTAGATCCCCAAAATCCGGGGGGGTTATTTGCCTTCGCGCAGCAGCGCCAGGCACAAAAAGTTAAGAACGAAAGCATGTACACCAACCGTTTCGGCTTGAACCTCGGCGTCAAGGCCACCGAGGATGTTACCGTTACTACCCGGCTCCTCATGTACAAGGTAACCGGAGCACAGGACGCATCAGCCATTACCGGCTCCGGCGTTGGGCCGTTCTCTGCCGATCGTGTCGGCGTCTTTGACGGCGTCATCGGCCATGTTCCCTCCGACAGCAAGTTGGCCGTGGACCAAGCCTATGCCACCTGGAAGAACATTGCCGGCCAGCCGATCTGGTTCTCTGTCGGCCGCCGTCCATCCACCGGCGGCGTTCCATCAGGCTTAAAACAGAACCGGGAGCGGGCAGGCCAAGCCGGCACCCCTGCTTCGGTGATTGACTACGCCTTCGACGGCGGAACCATTGGCATTGCCCCGGAAATTGACATTCTCCCGGGCGCCTACGCCAAGTTTTGCTTCGGCCGTGGCTTTGACAGCGGCATCGTCAACGAGAACGGGCCCCATCTCAAAGATACCGATTTCATGGGGGTCGCCATTATCCCTTACGACACTGATCCGCTCCGTATCGACTTCCAGTGGGCCCGCGGCGTCAACCTCTTCGACTTCCCGGTTATGAACAACACCGCCTTTGGCAATACCGCGCCGTCGGTCAACCTGGGGGACGTTGACTGGTATGAACTGGGCGCCATCAGCACCTTGAAAAAGGTCGGTCCCGGCACCCTCAATCTCTTCGGCAACGTCGCTATGAACGTCACCCACCCCACCGACAGTGTCTCGGCTAACGCCGGTTTCCAAGGCATGTTGACCGGCAAGTTCTTTGATCCGGAAGCACCGAGCGAGAAGACCGGCTTTCTCGCCTGGGTCGGCGCCCGCTATGACGTGACCGACACCGGCACCAAGCTCGGCTTCGAGTACAACCACGGTTCGAAAAACTGGTTCAGCATGGTCCCGGCCGCAGACGACCTGTGGACCAGCAAGTTGGGAACCCGCGGCAACGTCTATGAAGGGTACATCACCCAGGAACTGTCGCTCAAGCCGATCTCCTCGTACGTGAGCAAGGCCTACTTCAAGGTCGGCTACCAGTACTATGATTTTGAATACACAGGCAGCAACAACTGGGTAGGCGCACCGGTAAAAATTGCCGACATCAAGCCTACCGATATGCAGATGCTGACCCCACTGAAGAACGCCCAAGACATATATGTAACCTTCGAAGTTAAATTTTAGTATTGATATATATGCTAAACCATATTATTATGTAGAAGTGTTGAGGGGCGAAAGCCCCTCTCATTTCGTCAGAAGCCTCACATGCTTTTTGGCTTGTCAGTTTCAGAGAGTTTGGTAGGCTTACAACATCAACGAATTTAAAGCAGAAAGGAGCAGAGCAATGAAGAAAATCGTATCAACGCTTCTCATGGTAGCAGTAATGGCTGTAGGAGTACTTTCCTTCAGTCAGAACGCACGTGCCGAAGAAAAAATCACCGGTTCGGTTACAAAGATTGAAATGGCAACTGACGGGTCCTCAGCTGCTGTAGTCGTCAAAAATGACGATAAGGAGGTTACCGTTACGGTCAAAGACGCAGAGACACTTGACAAGTTCAAGGACCACAGGATCAACGAAGGTGACGAGATCAAGCTTAAGTACGACGTGATAGATGGCAAGAACGTGAGCAAGTTCTTCCGCAAAACAGCCGGATGCTGACAGAAATCATCGACCAGCTGCAGCCTGCACGTGCGGGCTGTTTTTTTGCTCGAAGACATATAGATATCTGTATAGTCTATTTTGTTTCTTAAGGAGGGACAGCAGTGAAATTTTCACGAAGGACATTCCTGAAGTTCACTGGTACCGCTGCAGCAGGCGTTTCTGTCGCAACCGTGATGCCTGAGAAGTATTTATCGTGGGCAGAGGAGACCGGAGCTCAACTTAAAGAGATCCCCACTTTTTGCGAACTCTGCTTCTGGAACTGTGGACTGATCGCCAAGGTTGAAAACGGAAAGGTCGTCAAGGTCGACGGAAACCCGCTGAGCGAGCGGGGGAGGGGGCGTCTGTGTGGTCGAGGCAATGCAGCGCTTGGCTCTCTCTACGATCCTGACCGGCTGAAAACTCCCCTGATCAATATAGGCAAACGGGGCGAGCCAAAATGGAAGAAAGCGACCTGGGACGAGGCTCTCGGCCTGATCGCCCAGAAACTGCAGGCCATCAAGGAGAAACACGGCCCCGAGGCTCTGGCCCTCTTCTCGCACGGTACCGGTGGCGCTTTCTGGAAGCACCTGCTGAAGGCCTACGGCAGCAGTAACTATACTGCCCCCTCCTTTGCCCAGTGCCGGGGACCACGGGATGCCGGCTTCACCCTTACCTTTGGCGCGGAAGTAGGTTCGCCGGAGTTCTATGACTTCAGCGAAAGCAGGTATATAGTCCTTATCGGCTCTCACCTGGGCGAGAACGCCCACAACAGCCAGGTGCAGGATATCATCAAGGGCCTTTCCAAAGGGGCCAAACTCTGCGTGGTCGATCCACGGCTTTCCAATATTGCAGCCAAGGCCGATCACTGGCTTGCCATAAGACCTGCCACAGACCTTGCCCTCTTGCTGGCCTGGATCAGGGTCATCGTTAACGAAGATCTGTACGACGCCGACTATCTGAGTGCTTACGCTACCGGACTTCCTGAACTCAAAGCAGCGGTAGATGAATACACCCCGGAATGGGCGGAAAAAGAGACCGATATCCCTGCAGAAACCATCGTCCGGGTTGCGAGGGAACTGGCTGCCAACAAGCCGAACGTGATCATTTCCGGAGGTCGTTTTACGGCCTGGTATGGTGATGATGCCCAGCGAAGTCGTGCCATTGCCCTTCTGAATGCGCTCCTCGGCTCGTGGGGACGTCCCGGCGGCATATACTTCCCCTCCGGTGGCGGTGTTCCGGAATATCCGGGGCTCCCTGATTATCCAGAGCACAGTGCAGATATACCCAAACTGGACGCAGCCTATCCTTTTGCCCTTTCCCAGACCACGACCTCTGTCCGCAATGCGTCGATAACCGGTCTACCTCATCCGATTAAAGGATGGCTGGTGTATGGCTGCAACCTGATCAAGACCATGCCGAACCGTGCAGAAACCATCAAGGCGATTCAGAACCTCGATCTGCTGGTGGCAATCGACATTGTCCCGGCGGACATAATCCAGTGGGCCGATGTGGTCCTCCCAGAATGTACCTATCTGGAGCGTCACGACACCCTCTCCGTGGGCAAGTTCAAGACATTTGAGGTCGCCATTCGCCAGCCTGCGGTGGAGCCGATGTGGGAGAGCAAGCCGTCCTGGTGGATAACGAAAGAGCTTTCCAAAAAAATGGGGCTCGAGACCTTCTTCCCCTGGAAGGATGGAGAAGAGTACCTTGCAAAACGTTGCGAAGCCGCAGGGATAAACTTTGCTGAACTGAAATTGAAGGGGGTTATTTCATCCGCCGACAAGTCGGCCCCCTATATAACTCCGCTGAAACAGCCCGAATTTGCTACACCATCAGGCAAGATCGAACTCTACTCAAAACAGCTGGCGGAAAAGGGGCTTGATCCAGTTCCGAAATACACACGGCATCCGCAGGCCCCTGAAGGGTTTCTGCGGGTACTGTACGGAAGGTCGCCACTCCATACCTTCTCCCGCACCACCAACAACTTCATGGTCACCGACCTGATTCCGGAACACTACCTCTGGGTCAGCAAAAAAACCGCGGAAAGGCTTGGACTCGCCAATGGTGCGTATGTACGACTGGAGAACCAGACCGGCTTCAAGTCACCAGGGAAGATCAAGGTTCGCCACACCCAGCGCCTTCGTGAGGATTGCGTTTATATGGTCCATGGGTTCGGGGTTCATGCAAAAGAGATGAGCCGTGCCGATAACAAAGGGGTCGGAGACGATGAGATGCTTGCCGGCTATACGGTTGACCCGCTGATGGGCGGGACCGGTATGCGCCACAATTTTGTGAAGATCGTGAAGGAGGGGTAATTCATGGAACTATTCGGGGTCATCCTGCCGGATAAGCAAAAACTTTCAATAACCATCGTCGATATTCTGAAAGGGAAGGGGGGGATTCCGCTCTACCTCTCCATAATCGGCCTCATAGTAGGCTTCTACGCTATTGCGGCCATCTTTATCCAGGGCCACGCACATACCATCAACACCAGCAACCTCGTTCCCTGGGGGCTGCAGATCTCCACCTATGTCTACTTTGCACTGCTGAGCACTGGCTGCACCTTTGTCAACTTCTTCGGCCACCTCTTTTTTGAGGAGAAGTACCGTCCTTTTGCCTCACGAATCATATTCGTAGGGATCATAACCGCTGTGTCCGCTTTCTTCTCCCTTGCCACCGAAATGGGGCGGATTGACCGGATGTACAACTTCTTCCTTTCTCCCAATCCGACGTCACCCATGTTCTGGATGGCGGTCTGGTACACCTGTTACCTGATCATCATCACCGTTGAATACATCAATATCCAGACCGGCAGACATTCCAAACGTGTCATGTGGGGGGCGTTCTTCATTGCCATCATAACGCACAGCACTCTGGGGAGTCTCTTGGGATCCGTCAGCTCCCGCGTCTATTATTACAGCGCCCTGATGCCGATCTACTTTCTTTTCATCGCATTTCTTACCGGGGGCTCCCTGTCGACCATCATTGCCGCTCATACCGTAAAGAGGAAGAACCTGGATGCGTCGTATCACCTCTCCCCATTTGTTGTCCTGCTGAAGATCGGTCTCGGCCTGGCGCTCCTGATAACTTTCTGGCGAACCATGATCGGGCTCACTTCTCACCTTGCTGGATCAGAGGTTTTTTCGTTGACACTCATTAATAGTGTACTTTTCGGTATCGTGGTGGTCATCATCATCCCCTATCTGCTGCTCAAGATTGGTAAGAGTGCAAACTGGCTGATTTTTGTTGGCATCTTCATTATGGGGACGCAGCTCAAGGCGCGTAACGACCTGGTGGTCGGCGCATTCAAGATCCCGGTATTCAGGGTCTACGACATGCCGGAAGTAATACATTACTCCCCCTCTATCTATGAGTACCTGGTTGTTGTTGCATCCACATCGCTTGTCGTCATGCTCTATATCATCTTCAACCGTTCAGGTGTCTTTGATCACCGTCCAGTCAAGGAGGGCATCTGACCATGGAACAGTTTCAGGAGAAGGATATTCTCGACATCATGCACGAAGACCTGCAGCGAGCCCTCAAAAAGCCCCGCAACCAGCGGCGCTGGGGGATGGCCATAGACCTCAAGAGATGCATTGGCTGCCATGCCTGCACCACCGGCTGCATGTCCGAGAACCTCACTCCGCCGGATATCCATTACCGTCCGGTCAAGGAAGAGGAGATCGGAGAGTTTCCCAACGTATCGGTACGCTTTCTTCCACGTCCCTGTTTTCAGTGCGATGCACCGACCTGCACCCCGGTCTGCCCGGTAACCGCAACCTACAAGCGTGACGACGGCATTGTAATGATTGACTACAAGAAATGTATCGGCTGCCGCTACTGCATTGTCGCATGCTCCTACGGTGCTCGTTCAGCCGACGTGGGACACTACTTCACCGGCGACATGAAGAGCCAGACCTACGAGGTGGAGAACTCAGGCGAATACGGCAAGACCTTTAAGCGGAAAAGCCATTGGCATTCCCCCATAGGAAATGCCCGTAAGTGTCACTTCTGCATTCACCGGATAGAGAAGGGCGAATTGACACGCTGCACAACCACCTGCCTGGGGCATGCCACCTATTTCGGCGACATGAACGACCCTAAGGCGCTGATCAACAAGGTTATTGCCAAAGCGAATACATTCAGGTACAAAGAGGAACTGGGGACCAAGCCCATGGTTATCTACATTGTCTGAATGGCGCTGACAATGATTTATTATCAGTAACCGGTCCGATTGACCGGAATCAAACAACCAGGAGGAACACGATGAAGAGAATCCTAACGCTGCTTGCCGCTGCACTGCTGGCCACCTGCCTCTCCGGAGTCGCCTTTTCAGAAGAGTCGAAAAATGACGAGACTTCTGCAAAAGAGGTAAAGATTGAGAAGAAAGATGTAAAGAAGGATAAGAAAAAGGATAAGAAGAAGGATGTTGTAAAAGAGGGTGAAAAGAAAGCAGGCGAAGACAAGAAGGAAGAGGCCAAACCTGCCAAGAAGAAAAAAGAAGCTTCCGGCTGCTAAGCCGCTACCTGTAAATAAAAATAAGCCCCCCTGGGATAACCTTCCCCAGGGGGGCTTTGCATTATGGCAATGTGATAATGTTGCAGATGATGCGATATGGGTCAAAGCTACTTGGTTACTTCAGGCTTGCCGTCATCGTAGTCTACCTTGGCATTCAGGAAGAAGATATTTGTGAACCCCTTGGCCTTGAGGGTAAGATAGGACATCTCGGCTCTGGTGCCGGTGTTGCAGTACGCAATGATCTTCTTGTCTTTTGGGAGTTCGGAGTAGCGATGGTCAATGTCGGTGGCTGGGATGTTCACTGAGCCCTTTATCAGACCATCTTTAAGCTCATCAGCATTGCGCACATCCAAGAGGATCGTGTCAGCAGGAATTGCGTCGAGCATCTTAACAAACTGGTCCATCGGAATCTCCCCCGGTTTAGGTTTGGGGACATAAGTGACCTTGCTCGCGAGCTTTCCTGTCTCGACCGAGAGCTTGGCATTCTGCCAGGCAGCAAGGCCGCCATTCATAACCAGGACGTTGGAATAGCCGGCCTTGACAATTGCGGTTGCTACTTTGATTGCGTTGCCTTTGCCGTCCTGGTCATACACAATGATCGGTGCCTTCATTTCCTTCTTGGGGAGCACCTTGAGGGCCTTTTCGTCAGCAGAAGTGAAGGTCATCGCCCCTTTGATGAAGCCCTTCTCGGCAACAGCCGCAGGACGAGCATCAAGCAGAACGTAGGGGATATCCTTATAGGCATCCTGCACTGCCTGTGCGCCGACAACTCCGTAGTTATTGCTGAACCAACCGGGCATCCCCTCGACAAAGACCTTAATGTTGGTGTAACCAAGTTTCTTGGCCGCTTTCTGGGAACTGGGGCTCATGTTGCATGTTACGCCACTACAGTAGAAGATAGTCAGTCGGTTTTTGTCCGCGGGGAGCCGGTCGACAAGCTTGTCGAACTCAGGAAACGGAAGGCTGATGGCAGTCGGGATCGCTCCTTCTTTGAAACGGAGGCCGGGGCGGGAGTCTATCAGGATGTAGTTTCCTTTTTCCGGTCCAATGGCGACAAGTTTCTCCACCTCGGGAAGACCGATCTTTTCCTGCTCGGTCAGCTTGATCGGCGGCTTGGAAGCCACCACCTTGGCATACTTCGCTCCATCCTTCTCAGTGAACTCTATCCTGACCTCATGCCCTTTTTTGATGCTCCTGAGCTGCTTTTCCACGTCGCTCTTCTCGGTGGTATTAAGCACCTGGACATTTGCTTTATCGAACTTGATGACCTCGGAGTGATTGTCGATCTTTAACTGGATCGAAGAGGATTTCATGGCGACCCCTTCCCAGTTACCACGCAGGTTGCCGGCTTCCGGCTTGTGGCAGGTCTGGCAGATCTTCGCATCTGTGGGTGTAACCACCTTTCCCGGCTCAGCCGCAAAGAGCGGGGTGGCAGAAAGCAATGCCCCTAAAACCATCGGCACAGCAAGCATGGGCCAATTCTTGGTACGTAACAGCATGGTCATCCTCCATTTCAAGATTTAGGTTATGTAGCCCACAAGCAGAAAAAATGCATCCGATTGTCGGCATGTTACTCTCTATAATATATTTTCTTGCATATAACACTAATTTCCGTACAACAACAACTAGTTTAATTTACACCCAATTAAATATTGTCTTGACATGGAGGCATCGTGAAGCGACCCTTTGAAAGTGTTCAATTCTTCTCCACATGGTAGTTATTTTCGGTTTTACAGGCTCTTAATCATTTGCCTCTGCTGCTGGGTTACCGCTGCCTGTTCACCTTCTCCCGGTGCTGACACCTCTTGTATCGCCTGTCATCGAAAACTTGAGTCGGCTTCACCCGGACATCCCGGCTGCGTTTCCTGCCATGCCGGAAACCGGCTGCGTTTCTCGACCGAAGCGGCCCACAAAGGTATGCGTGGCCCGCGCAACCCCTCCGACCACCTGAACTGGGGTAAAGGGTGCGGCCCTTGCCACCTGTACCAGCTTGGAAGGGTGCAGGGGAGCCTTATGTACACCAACAGAGGGATGATACGTAATATCCAGCTGACCTGGGAAGGGGACGACGGCAAGCACTACAGTGCACGTGGCGGGGAGGGGTATGCCGAAGATGGAAAACCGCAGAAGCTCCGTCCAGTCGGTGAGTTGGACAACCTTTCCGGCGAACTCTACCGAAAATTCTGCTCCCGCTGCCATGTCGGGATCGAAATCGGAGACTCATACGGATCCAGTCACGGAGCAGGCTGCGCTGCCTGTCACTTCCCTTTTGGCGACGATGCTACCTATGTGGGGAAAGACAAGGCCCTCAACGGGAAGTTACCTTACTCCAAAAGCCACAAACTTGACCCACTTCCTGCCACGGAAGTCTGCAGCCGCTGCCATAACCGAAGCGGTCGGATTGCCCTTTCCTACCAGGGCCTCTATGACGGGAACAACGGCATGGTACCCACCAGCGGAGGCCAGCCAGGTCCTGTGATGCTGAGCGGCGGAAGAAATGCCGTACACATACAGCCTGACGTCCATGCAGCAGCTGGCATGGAGTGTATCGATTGCCATACTTCGCGCGACGTCATGGGTGACGGATACAGCTACAGGAACATGTATCGCCAGGTGGAGATCACCTGCGAAGATTGCCACGGTGGTACTGAGACACCAAAATACCGTGTCGTCGTCCGCGACGGCGACGAGGCGGTGCGCGAATCTCGCAGCTACCGGATGCAGGTCCGTCCGGGCATGAAAATGATTCTTACCTCCAAGGGGCGGGCCTACTCCAACGTCTTTGTGCAGGAGGGGAAGGTTCGGGTCATTGGTAAGAGAAGCGGAAAACTCTTCACCAGCAAGGTGGTTACCGGCACTCCCGAACACTCTGTTGCAGGTCATGAAAGGCTTGAATGTTACGCCTGCCACTCACGCACAGTGGTACAATGCTACGGTTGTCACACGACCTATGACCGGCGTGAGAATGGCATGGACTTCATAAAGGGGGTGGAGACACCCGGCGCATTTTCCGAAACTGAGGATTACCGGATGCTCTACCCGTTCCCGCTTGCAGTCAATCAACGCGGTCGGATATCTCCGGTAACGCCTGGTTGCCAGACTTTTGTCAACGAGATCGACGAAGCGGGAAATATCTTAAGGAGTGAGGGTGTGGCCCTCTTTAAGGGGAAACGCCAGCTTCGATTTGCACCGTTTTACTCTCACAACACTGGGAATAAGGCGGTAGGTTGCCGTGAGTGCCATGCAAATCCACAGTTCCTCGGCTTTGGTCAGCATGTGGCTGAACAAGCGGATATTATCGGGACTCTGCTCTGCGAAAAATGTCCGGACAAGCCACTGGACGGATTCCTTACCATGAGTGACGGCAGGGTGAAGGCCTTTGCCGCAATAACGCGGGAAAACACCAGACCGTTAAACGGCGCTGAGGTCAGGAAGGTCTTCCGGGCAAACCTCTGCATCACCTGTCATGACAAAGCACAGGACAAGGATCGTATCTACGAAAGGAAACTGAATTACGGTGTGTTGGACGACATTGTACATCGCCGCATTATTGATGGCCGTTAGCGCGGGATTCTCCACTGCAGCGGAGAACTGCCGCATCTGTCACACGGTAGAGCTGACCGGATCGCACCGCTTGCTTCCCTGCCTCGCCTGTCACGTGAGCGAATCGGCAACTGTTGCCGACCCTGCCGCTTCCGGAAACAGCCTGACTACCTGCGTCCGGTGTCACGCTGGGCTCAATGCCATATTCGGCCATGTCATGGGGACGCGCAGCCGGGAACGGTCATTTGTCGAGCGGAGCCTGGGGAAAGTGGACATACGTTTTTTTGAGAAGAACTGCACCGGTTGTCACCTGAAGGGCTGCCTTGATTGCCACGAAGGAGGGGGGCACCGGATGGGAAAGGCCTCAACCGATCGCTGTCTTGCCTGTCATAAAGGGTACTATGTAGGGTGGGACTACACCGGTCGTGCTCCGCGCGAAGACAGTCTCCGCTACCAGCGAGGCCCCATTGCCAACGGCGAGCCGTATTTAACCATGCGGCCCGATGTCCACTTTGAGAAGGGGATGACCTGCGGAGCCTGTCACTCCATGCAGAGCCTGGCAAAGGGGATGAAATCTTCGAAGAGCTGCAACGATTGCCACAAAAAGAGCAACAGGCCTGTAGAACACCGAATCGCGGCCCATCAGCAGCTTGAGTGTTATGCGTGCCACTCAGCCTGGGCACCTCAGGAGTACGGCACCTTTTTCCTCCGCTTTACCGAAAGCAGGTCACGCGAAGACTTCTGGCTCAAGGGGAGCGAAACGCCCGGCGAATACCTTCGAAGCACGTATCTTCGCAAGCAGGATGCGCCCACCCTTGGTCTGAACAGCCGGGGGATGGTGAGCCCGATACGTCCACAGTTCATAGCCTACTACACCCATGTCAGGCGTGACCGGGCAGGCGGGGGAGAGAACCGTCTGATGGCTGCAGAATGGAAGGCCTTCTTTCCTCATACCATCCGTCGCGGTACGCTACTCTGTGACGGATGCCATGACGCTCCACGAAGATTCATTCTGGAGAAACGAAACGAGCGGATCTACCGGCTTGATGTGGATGGCATGGGCCTGGGATCCTTCTGGGAAAGGAGTGGCCAGAAGGTCATTAACGGCTCTTTCCTTCCTCCTGATCGCTACCGACGCCTTTCCGCACGTGGTCCGGCATTCCAGAGAGGGTACATCGAGAAATGGCAGATGTTCGTCAATCGCGTCGACGGTTCCTCGTCACGCTGACCATGACAATTGCAGCCCTCGCAGGGCTTGGGCGCTTTCTGCGTCCACGAGCTGTGCCACAAAAAGAGCTTTTGGGTGTGGCATTGGCAGATATCCCGCCCGAAAGCGCTCTTGTCTTCAAAGACCAGCGGGTTGCGGTGGTACGTAACGGCAAGGAGTTCTTCGCCCTGAGCCTGGTCTGCACCCACCTGGGCTGCACCGTAACCGTATCCCCGGAGGGGCTCTTCTGCCCCTGTCACGGCAGCCGCTTCGACCGCGACGGCAAGCCGATGCAGGGGCCTGCCACACGATCACTTCCTCGTCTCGCCGTAGAGGTGCGAGGCGACCGGCTGGTTGTTTACATCTGAAAGGAGGGCAGAGTTGCAGGACTTTATCCGCCACCTCTTTCCCCGTGTGGTTCTTAAGAGAAATCTGACAATCAGCTATACCTTCTGCCTGGGTGGTCTCGCCTTTGCGACTCTCCTGTTACTCATCTTCTCTGGAATGCTGCTGCTCTTACATTACCAGCCAACTCCGGAGTCTGCCTACGCCTCGATCCTCCGCATAGAGAGGGACGTCTGGGGAGGGCTCTACCTTCGAAGCTTGCACCGAATCTCATCGCATCTCTTTCTTCTGTTTGTCTTCCTGCACACCTTGCGGGTACTCCTGACAGGGGCCTTTCAACACCCACGCCATCTGAACTGGCTCATAGGGTGCGGATTGCTGGGGCTCGGAATCTTTGCCGGCTACACCGGGTACCTGCTCCCCTTTGACCAGCTTGCTTACTGGGCAACCCAGACCGGCATGGAGCTGCTCCGTGCCCTCCCATTCGGTAGCATTCTCTATGGCATTCTGGTTCCGGACCAGGTGGGGGGGGCGCTCTCGCTTCTCCGCTTTTATCTCCTCCATATTGCCATCCTGCCGCTTGCAATGCTTGCTTTTTCCAGCCTCCATTTCTATAGAGTGAGGAGAAACAAAGGGGTACTGCCGTACTTATGAAAACCAGGCGCTATACAAAAACCGATTATCTGAAGAGCTCTCCCACCTTCTTTCGCCTCATCGGAGTGACCATTATAGTACTGACAATCCTACTGTTTTGCGGCTCAGTCCTGATCCCCGCACCGCTCATGGGGCCTGCAGATGTGGGAACCCCGCCAAATCCTTCCAAATCAGCCTGGTTTCTCCTCTGGGTTCAGGAACTGGTAAGTCATGGGAATTTCCTCGTCTACCCGGTATTGACAGTTGGAGTGCTCTTCCTTCTCCTCCCCTGGCTGCCCCTCTATCGACCAGCATGGCGGGCCTCCTGGCTGCCGAAAGGGCAGATGGTCGTGAATATCCTTACAGTCACTTTTTTTGTTGCGATTCTATCGCTGACTTTAGTTGCGGCGTTCTTCAGGGGGCCTCAGTGGCAATTTATTCTGCCGTTCTGATAGCGCTGATTGCTCTCTTCACTGCATCTGAGAGCAGCGCAGGCAAATCATCGTGTCTGACCTGTCATCCCACCCACTATGCCGATCTAGGGAGCTGCATGGTCTGCCATCGTGGTGATGATCGCTCGATGCGAAAGAACATCGCCCACCGCAACTTGGTGCCTGGCAGGCTTGTCAAACATCTCATTCCTAACGATCCGGCGGTGAAACGTGGAAGAAAATGGTTTGAACTGGCCGCTTGCAGGCGCTGTCACACGGTTAACGGCACCGGGAACCGCCTGGCCGGGAATCTGGACAAGTTGAAAGGTCGACATCCGCAGCAGCTCTTTGATTCGATCCGCAAGCCCGTTGCCTTCATGCCGGATTTCAGGTTCGACGAGGAAGCTGCAGGCGACCTGGTTAACGCGATAATGGGAAGTCGTTATCGGCATAACGGAGATTCGCGTGAATCACCTTTACTCGTCCGGTTTAGCGGAGGAATCAAGCGTACTGAGAATGCCTTTGTGAAAAGGTGCGGAGGATGTCACCGGATCCTTACCAAAGGATCCGGCCCATTGGGAGCAGGTGAAGCAGGCCCGAACCTGTCAGGCCTGCTCACGAAGTTCTTCCCAAGAACCTATGGAAATGGCAGATACTGGACTGCAGAACGACTGGATAAGTGGCTGGCTAATCCGCGGCAAAGCAGGCCCAACGCCCGAATGCAGCCGGTGAGGTATAAAAGCGGCGAGTTTGGGGGCCTCATTAAAATTATCAACGACATATAAAACCGTCATGTTACATTGAAGTATTCATATACTTTGGTATTATATGTTTACAGAGCATTATATCCCGTATGCCGGACAACCATCGGCAAGATAACCAGACAACTGCAGGAAAGGAGGCTAACCATGAAACGGTTTTTAGTGACGGCAATGGCGTTTGGCATCTCTCTGGCGGCTGCAACAGGGGGGTTTGGCGCTGCAATGCAGGATCTTCTTTACCAGGGAACAACGGCGAACAATATGGCTGTCTTCCATGGGGACAAGCACCTGAAGCAGGGGATCAAGTGCACTGAATGCCACAATAAAGAGATCTTCCCCGAGAAGAAGTTTGGGGCTGCAAAGATCACCATGAAGTCGATCGCGGCAGGCAAGCACTGCGGCGCGTGTCACAATGGTACGAGGGCTTTCGCTGTAACCGGCAAATGTAACCTGTGCCATCCCATCAAGTCAGGCGACATGGTAATTTACGATTAACGGTCTGCTTCCAGTTGGTTGTGACCTATTGGACGGCCTCGTTAGGACGGGAGGATATCAGTGTTTGAGGTTCGGAAAATTCACCGGCAGATGACATGACAACTAAATCAACGCGTCTGTTTTTGGATCTCCCCTCAGGGTTTTCGTTATCAGCTATCGGTTGATATTCGCCATAGCCGGTCGCAGAAATCCTCCTCGGTTCAATCCCATACGATTGAATCAGCCGCTTTACCAAGCATGTTGCACGGGCAGCGGCAAGGTCCCAGTTCGAGTCGAATGCACCACTCTTGATCGGTACATTATCCGTATGCCCCTCAACCCGGCATCGGTTCGAGTACTGATTAAGCATGTCAGCTAAGGTAGCAATAACATCAGCTGAGTCTTTTTTCATAACGGCGCTGCCTGAATCGAAAAATCCTGCTTCCTTAAGACTGATAATCAGGCCACGCATTGTAATATCGACACTTACCTTGCTCTGGTTGCCGGTTTTCAGAAGATATGCATCAATTGACGATTTCATCGCTCGAAAATCGTTTTCGCTGGCCTGTGCTTTTTTGTTGTTTATTGCCCCTACAGCCTGACTTGAAATTGGTTGTGGGCGATAATTGATTTGAGGGATTATGCTCGTGTTTCCGGTATCAATTATGGATGGCTTTCTCGATGATCCTCCCTTAGTGTCAATTATACCGAAGGATTCACGCAAAGATGTCGCAACTTCTTCAGCTTTCTTCTTGTCAGTTTGGGACATTGCGTACAAAACGACAAAAACTGCAAACAAGAGGGTAAGCAGGTCTCCGTAGGAAACAAGCCACCGTTCGGTATTGGTTTCTTTTTGAGGTTTCTTTTTTCTTGCCATTTATATGACCGGTCGTCTTTGACGATTTCCAAAAAAAATTATTGCCGGATTATTCTATTCAAAACAAGCGAAACAGTCTGTTTAAGCGGTTCAGTTGTGTTGGCTATCTTTACCCGGATTAAACTCCCATGCCACGCATCCCAAAAAATCTGCGCCAGGTCATCAGCAGTAACATCTGTTCTGGCAATTCCCAGTACCTGAGCTTTATGAATATGTTCTGCCAGTCTGGTGCGCCAGTCATATATGATGGCTTGAATCGCATTCCTGCAAGCCACACTGCTCTCACTTAATTCAGCCGCCAGGTTGCTGCCAATACTGCAATGGTGAACCGTGCACTCCTCGTGATCAGCAATCATCATTTCAAAACAACGGACAAGGGCTTGGAGGGTATCCTTCATGCTGTGGTCAAAACAGGATTCCAATGTTTCCCAGAACTCCTTTGAATGGCATTGTACCAATTCAATCCCGAAATCTTCCTTGCTTTTGAAGTAATTATAAAAAGAGCCTTTCGGTACTCCGGCATTATCAACGATTTCTTTGATACCGGTGCCGTGATAGCCCCGCTTGGCAAAGGTGGCAAGACCTACCTCAAGGAGGGTTATCCGAATATCATCACTTTTTCTGACTCTAGCCATGTGATAAATATATGACCGATCGTCTATTAATACAACAAATATTCGCTCTGTTGATTTTTTTAAACGCCAGCCCATGGAGGAAGATAATTACTTTGCCCTTGACAATTTAGTTCGAGCAGATGAATATGATATGAATGTTCATTCAGATCGTTGGGGGAGACATGTCAAAAGAGGACAAACGAGAGGCAATACTGCGGGCAACGCTGGAGTTGGTGGCCGAGCACGGATTTCACGGCGCTCCATGCGCCATGATTGCCGAGCATGCAGGAGTTGCTGCCGGGACGATCTATCGCTACTTTGAGAACAAGGATGTGCTGATCAATGAACTTTACGGCGAGCTGGAGAAAAAAGTTTATTCGGTGCTGACCGCCGGCTATCAGACGGACCGGCCGATCAGGGAGCGTTTTCTGCATCTTGGCGTGGCATTTCTTGGATACATGATCTCTTCCCCGCTTGAATTCAAATATATCGAACAGTTTCACAATTCACCCTATGGTGCCGCCTTTCGCAGAGACAAAATACTGGGAGAAACGAGCAATTGCTACATCTATCGCCCCCTGTTCGATCAGGGGGTGGAGCAGCAGGTGATCAAGGGGCTTCCACTGGTAGTGCTTTATGATCTGGCGTTCGGAGCTATAATGGCCGTGGCGCGTAATCACATCCTGGGGTTCATCCAGTTGGATGACTATCTGGTCAATCAGATCGTTGAGGCCTGCTGGGATTCCCTGAAACGGTGATAAAATATCCGAATTGTATCCGAAATTGCGAATGAGTATTCATTTTGTTAGAAATGTACGAATAAACAAGCACGAGGTGTCAACTATGCAACGTAGCAATAGCACAAAACTGATGGCCACCGGATTGATCCTGGTGGCAGGGCTTATGACAACCGGCTGCGGGAAAAAACAGGCCGCCAAGCCACCTCAGGCCGGTCCTCCAGAAGTGGGAGTTGTGACAATTCAGCCGCAGCGGGTTGCGATCACGACGGAACTGTCCGGCCGCACCTCTGCCTACCAGGTTGCCGAAGTACGGCCGCAGATCAGCGGGATTATCCAGAAGCGGGTTTTCACTGAAGGGAGCGATGTCAAAGCCAGCCAGGTACTGTATCAGGTAGACCCGGCAATTTATCAGGCGGCATACGCCAGCGCCAAGGCTGCCGAGGCTAGAACTGAGGCCAACTTGATACCTGCCCGACTGAAAGAGGAACGGTTCCGCGACCTGGTTAAAATCAAGGCGGTGAGTCAGCAGGATTACGATGATGCTTATGCCGCACTCAAGCAGGCCGAGGCCGACGTGGCCTCCACTAGGGCAACGGTGGAGACCGCCCGGATCAATCTGGCCTATACCACGGTAAAGGCACCGATTTCCGGACGGATCGGGCGCTCTTCCGTAACTGTCGGTGCTCTGGTGACGGCCAGTCAGGCTTCGCCACTTGCAACGATCCAGCAGCTTGAGTCCATGTATGTTGATGTGACTCAGTCAACCGCTGAGCTGCTTAAGCTGAAGCAAAACCTTGCTAACGTGGTGCTGAAAAAGAAAAGCTCGGCTCAGGCGCAGGTAAAACTACTGCTGGAGGACGGCACATCATATCCGTTACAGGGAATTCTGAAATTCTCTGAAGTCACAGTGGACCAGAGTACCGGTTCCATCACTTTGCGAGCGATCTTCCCTAACCCGAAACAGACCTTGCTGCCTGGCATGTTTGTCCGCGCCATTCTGGAAGAAGGTGTCAGTGAGCAGGCAATCCTGGTGCCACAACGTGGGGTTAGCCGTAATCCAAAAGGTGATGCCATGGTCATGCTGGTCGGAGCCGAGGAGAAGGTAGAGCCTCGCCCGATCAAGGTTGTCCGTACGGTTAGTGACAATTGGCTGGTGAGTGACGGATTGAAAGCAGGGGATCGTGTCATCGTTGAAGGGCTGCAGAAGGCGAGACCGGGCACACAGGTCAAAGCGGTTCCCTTTGGGACTGCGCCGGCAACGCCACCGGCCGGCGCTCCCCAACCTGCGGCAGCCAAAAAATAAAGGAGCCACTCCATGCCTCGTTTTTTTATCAATCGCCCTATATTTGCCTGGGTGATCGCTATCATGGTTATGCTTATCGGCCTTCTGGCAATCAAGACGCTGCCGGTGTCACAGTATCCACCGATAGCACCTCCGCAGATCACCATCAACGCCATGTACCCGGGGGCCTCCGCCCAGACTGTGCAGGATACCGTCACCCAGGTCGTCGAGCAGAAGCTGAACGGAATTGACAACCTGATTTACATGTCGTCTACCAGTGATTCGGCCGGGACTGTGGCCATCAACCTGACCTTCAAGGCCGGCACCGACCCGAACATTGCCCAGGTGCAGGTACAAAACAAACTGCAGCTTGCCACGCCGCTCCTCCCCCAGATTGTCCAGCGCCAGGGGATTCAGGTGGTCAAGTCCACCAAGAACTTTCTGCTGATAGTTGGTCTTGTCTCGGAAGACGGCTCCATGAGCCGCTATGATCTGACCGATTATGCGGTATCCAATGTCCAGGATATCATCAGCCGGGTGGAGGGGGTAGGTGAGCTGCAGATGTTCGGTTCCCAGAACGCCATGCGAATCTGGCTGAACCCGACCAGGCTGAACAACTACCATCTGACCACCAACGATGTAATTGCGGCATTACAGTCCCAGAACACCCAGGTATCAGCCGGGCAGTTCGGCGGCACTCCCGCCGCGCCTGGGCAACAGCTGAACGCCACCATCACTGCCCGTACCTTGCTGCAGACGGTCGAACAGTTTGATGCCATCATTCTGCGCACCAATATTGACGGCTCCACTGTCAAGCTCAAGGATGTGGCTGAATGTAAAATCGGTACTGAAAATTACGATATAGAGGCCCGCTACAAGGGTAAACCGCTTGGCGGTATGGCAATTCGTCTGGCAGCCGGGGCCAATGCCCTTGATACCGCCAACAGGGTCAAGGCAAAGATGGAGGAGTTGTCCAGATATTTCCCTGCCGGTATGAAAGTTGTCTATCCCTATGACACCACGCCGTTTGTCAAGATATCCATCGAAGAGGTGGTAAAGACCCTGATTGAGGCGGTCTTCCTGGTTTTTGTGATCATGTTCCTCTTTCTGCAGAACATCCGGGCCACCCTGATTCCGACCATCGCCGTGCCGGTGGTATTGCTCGGCACCTTCGGGGTGCTGTCCGCCTGCGGGTTTTCCATTAACACACTCACCATGTTTGCCCTGGTTATTGTCATCGGCCTGCTGGTGGACGACGCCATCGTGGTAGTTGAAAACGTGGAACGGATCATGTCCGAGGAAGGGCTTTCGCCGCGGGACGCAACTATCAAGTCGATGGGGCAGATTACCAGCGCCCTTTGGGGCATTGCCACCGTGCTGACTGCGGTCTTTCTGCCGATGGCATTTTTCGGCGGCTCCACCGGCGTCATCTACCGTCAGTTCTCCATTACCATCATATCCGCCATGATCCTGTCGGTACTGGTTGCCATGACCTTGACACCGGCACTGTGCGCCACCCTGCTCAAACCGGTCGAAAAAGGGCATACTCCGGGGGAGTGCGGCTGGTTTTGCCGTTTCTTCCGCTGGTTCAATAAAGTATTTGACCGCTGTAGAGTACAGTACGAAGGTATGGTCGGACGCTCTTTTAACAGACCGCTGCGCTATCTGGTCGTGTACGGCGCCATCGTTGCAGGAATGGTGTTCCTCTTCCTACGGCTCCCTACATCCTTCCTGCCGGACGAGGATCAGGGCTTTATCATCTGCCAGATTCAACTCCCTGCCGGGGCCACCCAGGAGCGAACGCTGAAGGTTATCGAACAGCTGGAACAGTACTTTCAGGAAAAGGAACAAAAAACTGTGGAGGCTGTGATCACGGTGGCCGGATTCAGTTTTGCCGGTCGTGGACAGAACATGGGGCTGGCCTTTGTCAGGCTTAAGGATTGGAAACTTCGGCAGAGCAAGGATCTGAAGGCACCGGCAGTAGCCGGCAGGGCCATGGGGGCATTCTCAAAGTTCAGAGACGGTATGGCCTTCGCCTTTTCACCCCCTGCGGTGGTGGAGCTGGGTCAGGCAAACGGCTTTGACTTCATGCTGCAGGATCGTGGTGGCATCGGCCATGAAAAGCTGATGGAGGCGCGCAATCAACTGCTGGGAATGGCAATGAAAAATCCGAAACTGATCGCGGTGCGCCCCAACGGCCAGGATGACTCTCCCCAGTTCAAACTTGATATCGATGATGTGCGGGCCGGTGCTCTTGGGGTTTCAATGGCAGATATCAACAGTGTACTTGCTACTGCCTGGGGGAGTTCCTACGTCAACGATTTTATCGAAAACGGCAGGGTCAAAAAGGTCTTCCTCCAGGCCGATGCCAAGTACCGCATGCTGCCGGAGGACATCGGCCGCTGGTATGTGCGTAACAATCAGGGTGAAATGGTGCCGTTCTCTGCCTTTGCCAGCGCCCGCTGGCAGTACGGTTCGCCCCGTCTGGAGCGCTACAACGGCATTCCATCCGTAGAGGTTATGGGGCAGGCCGCGCCGAAGGTAAGCACCGGCGAGGCGATGGCGGAAATGGAAAAAATGGCCGCCCAGCTCCCTGCCGGTGTCGGTTATGAGTGGACCGGTCTTTCCTACGAGGAGAAGAATGCAGGCGCACAGGCGCCGGCACTCTACGCCATTTCACTTTTGGTGGTGTTTCTCTCTGTTGCGGCCCTGTATGAAAGTTGGACCATCCCCTTTGTTAACCTGTTGATGCTGCCTCTGGGGCTTGTGGGAGCGGTCACTGCAGTTTCGATGCGGGTGCTGCCCAATGATGTTTATCTCCAGATCGGTCTGTTAACCACCATAGGGCTTTCCACCAAGAACGCCATCCTGATCATCCAGTTCATTAAGGAACAGATGCATCAGGGGCTGGAACTGGTGCCGGCCACCCTGGCGGCGGTAAAGATCAGGCTCCGCCCGGTCATCATGACCTCTCTGGCCTTCTTTTTCGGCACATTGCCGCTGGCGCTTACCAAGGGCGCCGGAGCCGCTGCCCAGAACGCCATCGGCACCGCCGTTACCGGCGGGCTGCTCTCCGCCACCTTTATCGACCTGATCTTTATCCCGTTTTTCTTTGTCCTGGTCTCACGCATGTTTACAAAGAAACCACACCAGCCCTCCCCCGTAGAACCCAAGGTTCTCGACATTGCCTCGGAGGTGAATTGACATGAAACATATAAAACACTTAACAACCCTATGTATCACTTTGGGGACGCTCCTCTTCCTGGTCGGCTGTTCGACCATGGCCCCCAAATATAAACAACCGGCAGCGCCTGTTCCAACTTCATGGCCAGCTGGC
>JAYSLX010000088.1:0-14628 GCA_043725245.1 Geobacteraceae bacterium
CCTGTTAATTGCCCTGTTGGGTTTTGTGCTGGCAGGATGTGCAGGGGAAAAGGGGAAGGAGCTGTTCGAGACCGCCCAGTTCGAGGAGAAGCAGGGGAATCGTGAGCATGCGGCCAGACTCTATGGAGAGATCGTGCGGAAATATCCCGGTAGCGATATGGCAAAGAAGTCGGAGTCAAGGCTGATGGAGATAGGAAAGTCGAAATAGCCTTTCCTTCTGTTATGCTACCGTGACCTCTATCCTTGCCACTTCCCGGATCTCTGCAATGAGCCGGTCGCCGGAAACTATGGGGCCCACCCCGGCCGGAGTCCCTGTAAGGATTATGTCACCTGGCTCCAGGGTGAAGATGGTGGAGAGGTGGCTGATGATCTGTGGGACAGAATGTATCATAAGTCCGGTGGAGCCATCCTGACGGAGATTGCCGTTAACTGACAACCTGATCTGAAGCTGCTGTGGCTCTGCTACTTTCCCTGCAGGTGCGAACTCCGAGAGAGGGCAGGCGGTGTCGAACCCCTTGGCTATATCCCATGGCATCCCCTTCTTTTTCAGTTCTGCCTGGACGTCTCGCAGGGTCAGGTCGATGGCGACACCGTAGCCTGCGACATGCCCCAGGGCATTTCCCAGTGATATATTCTTCCCCACTTTCCCGATCAGCACGGCCAGTTCCGCTTCGTGATGGCACTCTTTTGAATAGGCGGGGATGACGATCTGCTCCCCCTCGAAGATAACCGAGCTGGATGGTTTCATGAAGATCACCGGCGCTGTGGGGAGCTCGTTCCCAAGCTCATGTATATGGTCAACGTAGTTCCTGCCGATGCAGAGTATTTTCCCTATGGTGTATTCCTGGGCGGTGCCAGCAATGCGCGTGGTTTTCATCGTTTCATGGTCCTTTCACGTCAAATTGTGAGATTAATGATTCAGCCTGCATCGCCCTGTCTGCACCCCTGCCATGTATCTCTCCTCTTCAATTCATTTACTATACTGTACCACATCTGGTTGTTTTTCAGGCCCCATGTCGGAGCGACCCTTATGGCAAGCGGCGCAGATCCGTAAAGCCTTTGGATGCTGATTTCCGGACTCAATCGCTCCAGGAAGTCACAGGCGGTCGTTATGTAGGAGGAGTGAGATAGGGGGAGGAATTCTCCACTATGGTACATCTCTGCGAGCCTCGTCCCTTTGACTGCATGGAGCTGGTGCAGTTTAACGGAGTTGATAGGGAGCCGGTTCATCAGTGCCGCGGTATGGAGAAACCGTTCAGGAGATTCACCGGGAAACCCGTAGATCAGATGGGTGCACAGTTCGATGCCGCGGCCTGAGAGTCGTTGCACCGCCTCAAGGTACTCAGCCAGGCTGTGTCCCCTGTTGATCCGGGACAGGATCTTGTCGTCCATGGACTGGAGGCCGAGTTCCACGCAAACGTAGTGGCTCCTCGCAAGCTCTGAAAGGAGTTCGATGGACTCATCTTCAAGTGCGTCGGGGCGGGTGCCTACCGAGATGCCGATTACGTCAGGCTGAGCCAGGGCGCGGCTGTAAAGATCGCGAAGTCTTTCCACCGGGCCGTAGGTATTGGTGAACTTCTGGAAATAGACGATGAACTTATTGCTGTTGTGTCGAGTACGATGGTATCGCATTCCGACGGTCAACTGCTCCTCTATCGGGATCTCCGCCAGGGTGTTGCTAGGTGAGAAAGAGTGGTTGTCGCAGTAGATGCAGCCACCTGTCCCGCGGCTACCATCGCGATTGGGGCAGGTGAAGCCGCCATCCACATTAACTTTGCTGACACGGCAACCGAAACGACGGCGGAGATAGTATCCAAAAGAGTTGATACGGAGGTCTGGGTGAATCTGTTTAGGAAACTGCATGCCTAGGATGTCTTAAGTCGCGATGCTGCCATGGTTGCGATGATCTCTGTTGCCGCCTTGCAAGGGTCTTTGTCGGCGATGATGGCAGATATAAGCGCTATTCCACAGGCCCCGGCAGCCATAACCTGCGGAATATTAGAGTGATTTATCCCTCCTAGGCCGAAGATGGGGATATCCAGAATCCCGGCAACGGTTTCGAGCTTTTCGAGTCCAACCGGGTCGCCGTAGCAGGCCTTTGACGGGGTTAAGAATAGTGGGCCAAAGGTGATGAAGTCGGCCCCGTTTTCCTGAGCGGTTATGGCACTTATCTGATTGTGGCACGACACCCCGATGAGTTTGGAGGGGCCGAGGATCCTGCGTACACGGTGGATCGGCATGCTGTCGGCTCCCAGATGGACTCCGTCGGCTTCTACTGCAAGTGCGATGTCAACGCGGTCGTTGATCAGCAGGCGGGCGCCGAAATGGGAGGTGAGCTTGCGCAGCTCGAAAGCTAACTCGTAGAGCTCCCTGCTGAAGATGTCCTTCTCTCTCAACTGGACAGCCTTTACCCCGGCATGGAGGGCGGATTCTACAACCTGGAGCAGGTCTCCTCCTATTACCTGCCGCCTGTCCGTTATCATGTAGAGATCGAAATCTATTATTGTACCTGTCAGTTTGGTCACCCTATGATCCCTTCGATGGGGCTTGAGGCGGTGGCATAGAGTTTTCTTGGTATTCGGCCTGCCAGGTAGGAAAGGCGTCCAGCCCTGACAGCGAGGTTCATTGCCTCAGCCATGGCAAGCGGGTCTCTGGCACCTGCAATGGCAGTGTTCATCAGAACTCCGTGACAGCCGAGCTCCATTGCGATTGCAGCGTCGGATGCGGCTCCCACACCGGCATCCACAATAACCGGTACCTTGACCGTTTCGAGGATTATTCTTATATTGTAAGGGTTCCGGATGCCGAGGCCGCTGCCGATAGGTGCCCCGAGCGGCATGACAGCGGCACAACCAATGTCTTCCAGCTTCCTGCACATTATCGGGTCGTCGCTGGTGTAAGGGAGGACGGTGAAGCCTTCCTTAACCAATATCTTTGCCGCCTTCAGTAGCTCCTCGTTGTCAGGGAAGAGGGTCTTCTCGTCTCCCAGGACTTCAAGCTTCACGAAGTCCGACATCCCGGCCTCACGGGCAAGGCGGCAGGTACGGACCGCATCCTCAGAGGTGTAGCAGCCGGCGGTGTTCGGGAGCAGGGTATATTTCTTCGTGTCAATGTGATCGAGCAGCGACTCCTTGCTTCGGTCGGAGATGTTCACCCGTCTAACCGCTACGGTGATGATTTCGGCTCCTGAGAGCTCTATGGCCTTGACCATCTCTGCCATACTCGCATACTTGCCGGTGCCTACCATAAGCCGGGAGGTGAACTCACGTCCGGCAATGACGAGTTTATCCGCATTCTGTGGCATAATCATTCTCCTAATGATTGCAAATGGATTTCCCGGGATTATTTTATGACGGCCATCTTGTCAGCCGCCGCCGACGAATTGAACGATTTCAATCCTGTCCCCGGCGTTGAGGGTGGTGACGGTGTAATCTTTTTTTGGCACGATATCAAGGTTAAGCTCCACTGCGACCCTTGCCGGATCGATTCCTAGAGAATCAAGGTATCCAAGGAGCGTTGCTGCGTCTGTATCTACCGGGTTCCCGTTTACTGTAATATGCATGTCAACTCCAATAGAAACGGCCGCAGAAGCGGCCGGCATGATATATCCGTTCTCCGCTTCCCTCCACCGGCATTACCCGGATCAGGTTCAAAGGGTTTGAGGCGGTGCCTCATCTCAGTTCGTATGAACTCCCCCAGCGAGTACTATAATTGCGTAACCTAGCAGGAGGTGACGCGGGCTGTCAATGGTTTTCTCTCAAGTGGAAAATGCGCTAAATCAGAGATCGAAACCTGCCTTCTCTTTTCTCTCAATCTGGGCTATAAACTCCCGTTCCTTGCGAATTTCCTCGTTGCAGTAAGTCCAGAGGTGGTAACTGTCCAACAGCAGAACGGTCATGCCGGAAGCAAATACTGCCCAGAAGTTGTCGGTAAGGGTGTGGCCAAAGTGATAGAAAGCATAGAATGCAGCAAGATATCCTACATGCATGATGCCGCCATACTTATCGGAACCGCTCATCATTCTGCCGAGGGTAAGTATGATGGCTGAGAAACTGTAGAGAACCAGCGCAGCGCTGATCATGTCGGATGAGGGGGGAGTGCCCAGTAGTCCCCGCAGGTCATCTGACAGCGAGGGGAGCATGGCAAAGTTCTGCTGAGCCGCAATGCTGAGTGCGAGAAAAAGTGCCAGGGCAAGCGGGCCGTGACCTGATTTCCGTTGCAGTCGACCAATTTTGGCCTGGCTGTCGCGGCGCTTCAGGGTAGGGTCAACCTGCCCAGGCTTACCCTGTTCAGTTTGGGGGGGAGGTCTGTTCCTCATGTTCCTGGAGTGCTGGCGCTCCACTCCCTTGTTGAGCCTGTTGGGCTATGGTTCGTATGTTGCCGGCCAGACTTGAAAGCTCTGGGCCGCATTCCGGGAGTTCGGCTGATATCTTGCCGTTAGCTGCCCGTTCCGTGTACTCTGCCAGCAGCCTCAGGGGGAGGAAGACATTCCTCCAGAGAAGTGCCGCAACCCCTCCAACGGTGAGCATGAGTACCATCAGGCTGAAGACTGCCATCCGTTCCCGCATAACCTCCAGATTTTTCAGAAGGCCTGAGACCGAGAGCCCTATATCGAGTGTCCCGAGAACCTTTTGGCCTGCCGGGTGGACATGGCATGGGGCGCTGTAGCACTCGGGTTCGTTGTATAGTGGAGCAGTGATCCCCAGTACCTCAACCCCCCGCTCGTCTACAAAACGTCTGGCCTTTTGCATTGCTGCCAGCGTTTCCTTGGGAGTCGGTCCGTCGTGGCACTCAACGCAGCCAGCCGTTTTTTTGTCTACGAATCTACCCTTTTCGCCATCGGTTCCGGAGAACATAATCAGTCCCTTCTTGTTGAAGATCCTGATATGTTCCAGCCGTTTCTGCTCTCCCACGTTGTCGATGATGTTGCTCAGTGTCTCACGGTCACCCTTGAGCATTGCATAACGGGTCGATTTGACCACTGTGTCTGCAAGGCCGGTGGCATAGGTTACTGCATCGGCAATCAGGTCGGCCTTCATTACCGAGTAGAGAAGTATACAGCAGATCACTACAAAACCGGTAACGGCTATGGCTACGGGCACTATGGCACGTGCGGTCAGGGACTTGAACATTGTGTTCTCACATTTTGTGGCAGTCTGCGCAGCTTCCCTTTACCGAAAATGCGATCTTTCCATTGTGGCAGGCGCCGCATGATTTACCCTTTTCCATCTCTTCCATGCTGACCACCTTTCTGGACTTGCCGTAGCCAAACACCTTGGTGTGGCAGTCGCTGCATTTGTATGCCTCTGTATGGATCTTGTGGCTGAATTTCACCTTTCCGGCATCCTTGACCCTGAAGGTAACATCCTTGGTCGGGTGGCATTTGCCGCAACTGGCCAGTGGGAAAGCGTTTTTCCCGTTGTGGCAGGCTCCGCAAGACTTTCCACTTTCCATCTCGGTCATGGTCACCCGCTTGTTCTTGCTGCTGGCTGCGTAGAGACCGGGATGGCAAGAGCCGCATGGGTGCTTGGCAACATGCTTTGTATGGCTGAAGGCAAGAGCGCCGGTCTCCTTGACCTTGAAGGTTATGTCCTTTACGGTGTGGCAGCGGGCACAATCCTTGAGGCTAAAAGCGTTCTTGCCATGGCAGGCACCGCATGACTTCCCCTGCTCCATGTCTGCCATGGAGTAACGGACATTTTTCTTCATATTGAAGATAGCGTCGTGGCAGGCCTTGCAGTTATTGTTGATGCCGGTCTGTTTGATGTGAAAATTGTGGTCGAACACCACCTTGCCTGCGTTTGTGGTGTCGAATGTTACAGCCTTAATGGTGATGGCGTGGGCGCTTACCCCCACTAACAGTGCTACCAGACAGGCAAAAAGAGTTCTGTACTGCATAGGTATCCTCCTCAGCATAAAATTGATCAAAGGTGAGCCTCAGGTGTAAAGTGTATACAGCCGGGCGGATTATATGGGAATGGTTAATGATAGTCAATGTCAAATGCCGGCACGGAGTCCGTCGCAGAAAAGGCGGGGCGGCATCTGCCGTCCCGCCTTTGATTGCCAGTCACTATTCAGTGGTTATGCCCGTGAGCATGTCCATCTTCTTCTCCGTGTCCCTCAATCTTTTCCCAGCCAGTCCACATTGGAACGAAGTGCGCAAGCGGGGTGTGTCCCATGGTGGCCAGATAGATATGGACGAAGAGAAAGGCGGTGAAACAGCAGGCGATTAGGTAGTGAGCGGAAACCAGGATCTTTATTCCACCTACAAGGATTATCAGTTCTCGAAGCGGTGCCACGTTCATTATCAGGATTCCGGAGACAATGACCAGTGGGAGAAGGATCAGCATGATCATCAGGTATGCAAATTTCTGCATGGGGTTAAACTTGTCGTCAGGCATGCTGTGGTGGGGGTTTGGGCCGCCACGGAAGAAATGGAAAAAGTAGAAGAGCGCCTGACGGATCATGCCTCGCTTGATGTCGTCCAGTGTAGGGACATATAGCTTAACCAGGGTTCCGGCTATGAAGAGGTAGTAGAAGAGCCAGAGTAAGTAGGATATGGATACCACTATGCCGGCGGTGTTGTGGAGGCTGATGGCTGATTTGTACGTGCCGAAAAGATTGACGAATTCAGGAAAACGGATCTGGATGCCGGTGATGCTGAGGGTGACAATTCCCAGGGCGTTAAGCCAATGCCATATCCTAACAGGCATGGGCGTCAGGTAAATCATCTGT
The DNA here is from genome assembly GCA_043725245.1 of Geobacteraceae bacterium. Classification (GTDB taxonomy): domain Bacteria; phylum Desulfobacterota; class Desulfuromonadia; order Geobacterales; family DSM-12255; genus Geoanaerobacter. Next base: position 6,736 of record JAYSLX010000088.1, read on the forward strand.
TCATTGTTCGAGGCAACGGATGCGCTCATCTCAGTGCTCCTTTCTGTTTTTTCTGGTGAGGAAACGAATGCTTCCGTGACCAATCGGGAACATCATGCCGCCAACCAGAATAAGGGCGCCTATGATGTTGAGTGCAGTGCTTCGTGTGGTTCCCATCATGTAGAAATCAGGGGTTCCGTAGAGAAGATCGAGGACAGCTCCCTTTTCAACCGGTACGCGGTTATAGCGGCCACTCTTGTCCGGGAATGCTACGTAGCTTGTTTGCATAGCCTTGGGGCCGGTGGAGTGGCAGAATGTACAGTCCCATCGATTTTCAAGTATCTGGTAGGTGTGAGTGTTTTGCTCGGGCATCATCATACCCCAAAGTCTCATCCCTTTGTACTTTGCATTGATGTTGAACTTGCGCAGCTCCTGAAGGGAAATCTGCCCATCGTTGTTCAGGTCGATGAGGCTTTGAATCTCCTTCCCATCGGAAAGTTCCGCTAGTTCGACATAGTTTGCCTCCCGGAAGTCGCTTCGGGGTTTGTTGCTTTCGCGTTTCTCGATGTACATGATAATTACGTAATTTTTTGAACCGGTATGGCATGTTATACACGGCATTGCATCAATATGCAGAGCCGACTGCGGGAGCCACTTGGCATGGCTGTTGACGGTCTTGGCCTTGTCGTGACACCTGTTGCACTGTGCATTGATGAAATCACCGGATACGGCTGACTGTCTGCGAACCATGTGAGGGTTGTGGCAGTCTGCGCATCCAGCCTTGTTTCCGTGCAGGCTCTGGCCGTACTCCTTCTGGACATCTGCGTGACATTCCTTGCACTGTGCCCTTGGCGGGCGAATGCCATCATTAGGATGCTGCGACGAGATTTTGTCGTGACATGAAGGGCAACCTATCGTTTCATGAGAGGTCCCGGCAAATTTTGCCGGGTCGATGAATAGGTGTCCACCCCCCTTGGATAGAATCGCGTTGTCACCATGACACTTCATGCACGCTTCATTAGGATTTGCCTGGACATTTGAGCTCCAGATCAGGGTCAACGCCAGTAGAGCGCCTGTCAGGATTCTACGTATGAACATAATCGTGCTCCCCCCTCGAGTTATAGTTGAATGCGGGCTGCGGCCCGAAAAGTTCTTCTGTATCAGTGAGTCGCGTTTTCCTTGGCGACCTTCTCTTTCTTGACTCCCCCGACGAATCCCAGCAACGTCATTGCAGCCGGCAGTACCTGGGCAACAACAATAAAGGCGCAGACAGCAAGGAAGGCCCAGACCAAGAAACCGCTGTTGTCCTCCCGTGCCCCGGATGCGGCAAAAACCGGAGTCACACCGGTGACAAGTGATGCAATGATTGCAATAGTTGTTGATTTCATACGTTCCTCCCTGTGTGTTGTTATGTAAAGTTTAAGTAGTGGGTTTTCGTTCTGCCTTAGCCAGATTGTTGAAGGCGCACGCAACGACCTGACGGATTTCATCGCAGTTTTCCGGCCCTTCTGGCCTGAATGCATGGTAAAAAATCCCTTCTTCACGGAGTTTCCTTATAAGCGGTAACGGAATATCGTCTCCAACAAGGATGATGGTGAGGTTTGGTTTGCATTCCTTGAGAAGCGGCACCAATTCCCCTGCTGTCAGATCTTCAAGGTGATCGCCTAACAGCACCACCTGCGCGTTGTTCTTTAAGATCCCTTGGAGTGCGGTGGCTGCCGAGTTGGTGACCATTACGTTGTATCCAGCCTCTATGAACAGATCAGCCATCTGTCGGCGGGATTTAAGGTTTCTGTCGGCGATCAGCAGCCCTTCCATTACAGATCCTTTCCGTTTCTGAAGCTCAGACAAGATATAAAGGACAAACCATCTGAGCCTCTTGTAAAACTACTGCAAGGCCAATCTGCTGGGTTGCCGCTCGCTTGAAAGTTCAACGTAATTACGCCTCTCTTCCTCGCTCGCGCCGAGGATATCGGCCTCCTCATGACATTTTGCATGAGGCACATCTATGTAAATAGTAAGGTGAAGTTGCTGTGCCCTGGAAAATGGATAAATTAAAATTGGATTAATATAAGGCGCTGATTGCTAAATTACAAGTGGATATTTTGATGCTGTGCAATAACATTGCACATAATTACACTGGCCGTATGTATTAATTTAATATACAGTTAATTGACCGGATTACATGAATGGCATTTATTTATATGGCATGTCAACCCGCTGTTTTTGAAAAGAGCTTTTAATTATAATAGGGGCATGTATAAATTAACATGCACTTATCAGTGAATTGGCTAATTTGAAATAAGACAACTAAATCTATATGTTGAAGTGTTGCAGTTGAGAGGTTTGCAAATTTGCACACGCTAATTATTTGACTTGATGTAGGATTTCGGGTATGTTTTTATAAAGTATTTATACATATCCTGCCATGCAGATTAGCTTAATAGATTCAGGGTATCGAGGGTGAATGATGGAAAAGACGAATGTGCTGGTGATTGACGATGAGGCGGTGATCAGGGAGGGGTTAAGGAGAATCCTTGAGATTGAGGGGTTTTCTGTTGAGACCTCTGCCAGTGGCAACCTGGGGCTCGAACGTCTTCAGGATAAGGATTTCGACCTGGTTATCAGCGACCTGAAGATGCCGGGGATGAGCGGCATGGATGTGCTCAAAGCCATCAAGGTTCTTCAGCCCGAGGTTCCGGTTATTATTATTACCGGCTACTCAACCGTTGATACCGCTGTCGAAGCGATGAGAAACGGTGCCTTTGACTACATTGCCAAACCGTTCACCCCTGACCAGATAAACGAGAAGGTCAGGAAGGCCCTTGCCCAGAGGGCGTTGCTCCTGGAGAACATCTGCCTCAAGAAGGAATTGCAAACTCATCAGGGATTCGACAGCTTCCTTGGTGAGAGCCGTGAGATGCAGAAGGTCTACAGAAGAATAATTCAGGTGTCCCCTACTGACAGCACTGTATTGATTACCGGAGAGAGCGGCACCGGCAAGGAGCTGGTAGCTCGTGCAATCCACAACAACAGCAAGCGTCGCAGCCAGGCGTTCGTTGCTGTGGACTGCACTTCTCTCGCGGAAAACCTTCTTGAAAGCGAACTCTTCGGTCATGTGAAGGGGTCATTCACCGGTGCCATCCAGACCAAGACCGGCCTTTTCAAGGTAGCGGATGGCGGCACCCTGTTTCTCGACGAGGTCTCGAACATCAGCCTTACTACACAGGCCAAGCTGTTGCGAGTCCTTCAGGAGCGTGTGGTTACGCCAATCGGCGGTACCCAGCCGATTCCCATTGACATCCGCCTTGTTGCCGCAACAAATAAAAACCTTCGGTCACTTGTTAGCGAAGGGAGCTTTCGTGAAGACCTCTTCTTCCGCCTGAACATCATTCCTGTAGACCTCCCTCCATTAAAGGAACGGAAAGGGGACCTTCCGCTTCTTATCAACCATTTTCTGAAAAAATTTTCGGACGAAATGGGAAAGGAGATTCGAGGTCTAGCCCCGGATGCGCGGTCAATGCTTGAGGAACACCATTTCCCCGGAAATGTGCGTGAACTGGAAAACGTGATCGAGCGTGCCGTGGTCCTTTCCGAAGGTGAGCTGATTCAGAGGGAAGACCTGGAGATGGGCCCCGGCAGATCCGGGCGTGCCGAGAATGGGGATGGATATGTGCCTCTTAACCTTGAGGAGTTGAAGGAAACGAAACGTCAAATACGTGAAAGGGCTATAGAGCCGGTTGAAAAGGCCTTTGTCCTCAATGCCCTTAAGCGGAACAACTGGAATGTTACACGTGCGTCCGAAGAAACTGGAATGCTTCGTCCCAATTTTCAGGCCCTGCTCAAAAAACTGGGTATTTCAATCCGTAATCAACTGAGCGATTAAAAAATGCGGGGTCTGGTGACCGAGGATTGTGGCTGGTCACGGCTCTCGGCCCTTCCAGATACCTATCCCACTGTCACTGAGTTAACGTTCTCGTCTTTCTCCTCTTCCTGCTGAACCGGCAGGAGTATGGAGAAGGTTGTCCCTTGCCCCACCTTGCTTTGCACCTCTATTGTCCCGCCATGACTATCTATGATGCCGTATGATACCGACAGACCCAGTCCGGTCCCCTTGTTCTCCTTGGTGGTGAAGAAGGGATCGAATATCCTCTGGATGTTCTCTTCAGGGATGCCGCAGCCCGTGTCGGTAATATGAATAGAAACCTGACTGCCGTCTTCGCTGATGGTGGTTGTTAGGCGGAGCTCTCCACCTGTGGGCATGGCGTGACTTGCGTTGAGTATCAGGTTGACGAAGACCTGTTCGATCTGGTTGGGATCGACCAGCATTTCAGGAAGGTCGGGAGAAAAATCCCGGATGATCTCGATGTCGTGGAAGCTTGACTGGTTGCTCACCAAAGAAAGCGTGGCATCCATGATGGCATTGATTGATGAGGTCTTTTTCTGCGGTTTCCGTTCGCGGGAAAAATCCAGCAGACCCTGCACAATACGGGCGCAACGCTCGGTCTCCCGTACAATCGTTTCAACATCATTCTTGAAGATCGGATCGAGCCGTTTGTCGTTGTTCATTATGGATGAGAACATCAGTATGCCGGTGAGAGGGTTGTTGATCTCGTGGGCAATTCCGGCTACGAGTTCTCCAAGCGAAGCGAGTTTTTCCGAGCGTATCAGCTGCCCCTGGATCCGCTTGAGTTCATCGGTTCTCTCCTCAACCTTCTGTTCCAGGGTGTGGCCCCAATCCTCCAGTTCGACGCGAGCCTTCTTCAGATTGAGGGTCATGCTGTTGAAGGAGTCGGAGAGCTCCCCCATTTCATAGCTTGAAAAGGATGGTACGGTACAGTCCAGCTTTCCCTGTGCAAGCTCTTTGGTCTGTTTTACTAGGTGCCTGAGAGGTTGGTTTATCATGAACTGCATGAAGAGGGTTATGCTCGCCCAGAGGAGTACAAGGGTAATGAAGGTCAAGGCCACAAGTTTGTAGCGGTACGATGCGAGTAGTTCCCGCATAGGGTCCAAAGAGACAGTGACGTCCAGTACTCCCAGAACGCGGAACTCTTTAGAGTGGAAGTGGCATGAGGCGTTATAACAGCTCGCCTGATTGTATATGGCCTTGGCAAGACCCAGAACCTCCTTGCCGTCCTTGTCTATGAAGAGCCTGCTTCGGTTCATGCTCGAGGCTTGGATCTGTGGGGTCTCTCCAGAATGGCACATGTTGCATGCCTCGGCATTCTTGTCCACCATTTTCCCGATCTCGTCTTCCTGAGTGGAAAAGATGATCCGACCGCTCTTGTTGATCATCCGGATATGCTTAATGCCGGCCTGATGACCAACCTCTTGGATCATCTGGTAGACGCGAAGCTGATTGTTCTCAAGCATCTGGTAATGGGTCGTATTGATGATGGTCTCGGTCAGCTTGTCTGCATCAGACACGGTCTCTTCCTGCAGAAGCTTCTTGAGAGTCTGGATGTTGGTATAGGCGAAGGTGATCATACAAGTGAGGAGGACAAGGCTGGTAGCTATGGCAAGTTTGGTGATAAGACTGAAACGCACAGAACACCTGATGGTAGGGATAATCAACCGCCTTATTGTAAATCATTTTCCACCAAGGTCAATGAGGATTTACATGAGGATTTATCTATGAATTGATTCAAACAGGCAAGAAATTACAAAGTTGAGCGGGAAAAGGTATCTCTGAGACAAAAACGATCAACGCTTGACCAGATTACCGAACCTGTGACAGAGTAAAAACCTTACCATGCGACCTCTCAGCCAATTGGGCGCTTTTCAGGGAACAAAGGTCGTCTTCGCAGGGGAACGGCGGTTGCCATCAGTTAGTTCCATCGGTTGGTTCCATCGCTATGTGGATACCGATTCAGGAGGATTTTTTTATGGAGCAAAGTACAGTCCTTGATAAAATAAGAAAAAAACTATTCTATGGGTCCTCAAATTATACAAAAAATCAACCGGACCTGTTTGTCCCCCATAATTTTAAGATGCTTGCACCGTCACAGGTCGGCACTTTTATTGAGACATTAAAAGAAAGCATTACAGAAGAAGAAATATTGTTATATATTCACCTTCCATTTTGCTTTACAGAGTGTCTGTTTTGTAATTCATATCCGCATAAAGTCGATAAACAAATACAGCATGACTACTTGCAATCTTTGCTTAAAGAGATTGCACTTTTTTCTGATCTTGGAGTTTTTGCCGGCAAGAGGGCTAAATGCATTTACTTCGGAGGGGGAACACCGACATCATTTTCCAATAGAAATATTAAGCAAATAATCGATGAAATCAGATCGAGCATTGATTTATCTGAAAACTGCAATATTACATCTGAAGCACACCCCTCAACGCTCGACAATAAAAAACGGATAGAGGAGCTGGCAAATATAGGCATCAACAGAATAAGTATCGGCTGCCAGACCTTTGACCCCGATGTACTTAATTTCTGCAACAGGAACAATAGCGAAGCACAGGTGAAACAAATAGTTAAAAACGTTCAAGAAGCGGGTATGGCCATAAACATCGACATGATGACCGGGCTTCCCGGGCAGACTATTGAAAGTGTTACAAATGATATCAAAATTCTTGAAGAACTTCGGCCGAATGCAATTGAATATATCCGGCATGAGATTGTAAACCCTCTTTTAGTTGAGCTATATAAGGACAAGCCTGATCTTGTTGTTGAAGATGATATACTTTTTGAAATGGTATTAATGACACAGAAATGGATGGAAAAATCCGGGTATGAGCAGAATGGTCGCTTCAGTAATGACAAGCAGTGGGGATACCGGTACCATTGGCTTAAAGAGATGCCTATAATTGCATTCGGGTCACGAACAAGATCCTATACCAATACCATCTGCTATGACAAACATGAAGATTTATCTACGTATTCGCGTATGATAAGCAAAGGAATACCCCCGATTGGAAGATATATTCCCCTGACAAAAAAAGAACGGATGTACAGGTCCCTCATTTTAAATATACAGATACAGAGTGGACTCGACATCAGGCAGTTCCATGACACCTATGAGGAAAATCCTCTTGATGTATTCGGTCAACTGTTTGTTCATCTTGCTGAATATGGTTGTATCAATCAGGATGAAAATTCGATACGCCTGTCAAAAAATGGTGCATATTTTGTTGAAGATGTATGTGACTACATTATTGACATAGCCTTAAAAGAAGAATCGGGTGATCTGGTGAGAACGCCCCATTCACATGGAAGCAGATCTTCGAGATTGATATCTCAGGAGTGAGTTGTTATCAACTTTTCTTTTTTCCAGATCCTTTCGTAAATTTCAAAAACGTCGGTAAATCTTTCCAAAAGCGGCGCCAACTGTCGGGCGACTTCCATATCATTGTGGTGTAATTCAACAATGTCTTCGGCCTGGAAAAATAGCGGCGGTAAAATTCGAGGTGGCACTCTTCCAGCCGCTCTTTTGTAAACCCTTTGGGCACAAAGATAAAATTGGTCGCGTTCATGAGCTCCCAGTTCTCTTCAAATTCGCCGTGCTTAGCAATATCACAGTACATGGGGGCACCTGGAAAAGGGGTCAGCTTGGAAAGATTGAATTCGTCCAGCGGCAGGCTGTATACGTATTCCATGCTTTTGATGATGCTCTCTTCCGTCTCGCCAGGCAGGCCGAGCATGAACAGTCCCTTAACACGGATGCCGGCTTTTTTAATGAGATGAATCATCTCGCGGATATTTTCCAGAGGGTTGACCATTGTGCTGTCGGGTAAATAAGAGCGATGCCTTTTCAGCAGAACGGGATCGCCCGTCTCAATGCCGAGACTGATCATCCAGCAGCCAGCCCTTTTCATGGTTTTGAGCATTTCGAAATCGAGCTGTTCGGTCCGGGCAGCGCAATTGAAAGTCATCTTTATGCCAGACTTGATCTTGAGCTC
>JAYSLX010000089.1:0-3528 GCA_043725245.1 Geobacteraceae bacterium
TCAGGCCGAACAGAATGTTCCAGAGAAACAAAAAGGTTAAGCTCCAGAAGTTCTTCACCGGGTACAAACGGGTTTCTTAAGTCAATGACATTGAGGTTAGAGGTTATTGCCTCCTGAGTGATGATGTTCGTAATAGTTGCGACCTGGGTAGTAGGATTTGTTTCTACTCTGATCACGTCCAGAGCAGCATCAATACCGGTGTGGTTGGTGCTGAACGAGGCCCGCAGTAAATCAATTGAATCGGCTACACCAAGGGCCTGAAGGGTTGGCAGGAGTTTGGCTTTTAAGTCATTCGCGCCAGTGGTGAGCTCGTTAGCCGTAAGTGTAGAGAAATTGCCGCTGTTAAAATAAGTCTCGGCAATTGAGCCAGCAATATTTGCCACGATAAGGTCAGTTAGCGGTGTAATATTAATGGTCTTATTAACGTCTTCTGTCGTAGCTGCAGAGTAGAGGTGATATTCGTTTCCGCCAACGTATCCGTCAGCCCGCACCATGTAAGGTGCTTTCATCCCGGCAACATCCACGGTGTATTTACCATTAGCTTCGATGGTTACAGTTTTTGTAAGAGGGGTGGGAGTTGTACTGTCTTTTATCGTTACTGTGCCGATGATTGGCGCTCCCGCCGCTGCTGTCCCCGTGATTGTCGGGCTTGTGGCGTTCCCGCCTCCGCCACCACAAGCGGAAACTAGCACCAATGAAGCAAGTAACGCTGACTTCTTTAAGAACTGCCGAATCTTTAACATTTTTTGTTCCCCTTTAGCGTTTCTATTAATATTGTATAATACATAACAGAAAACTTCCATATTGCAAGATTGAATTAGTTGCTGTCACTACTAAGAAAGATGCTGTGACCGAAGAAAATAGCAACCCCACGTTGGAAAGCATCCAACAAGCCAAAGCCAGAGCTCGCTAAGAAACCAGGAAAGGAAGGCAAGAAATACCAGAAAAAGAGGTAGAAATCGTCGCTGACCATTTCAGGTCTCTGGTGCGGAAAAACGGGAAGAAGGGAATAAATGACAGGGGAGATATTTTTGATGAATATCATTAGTGCCTCACGGCGAACAGATATCCCGCATTTCTTCTCTCCTGGGTTAGCGAGCGACGGGAGGCTGGCTTCGCTGAATACCACACCGCCTTTGGCGGGGGGAAGAACGGTACCGGGTATCGATGAAATCTGAAGATGTGCTCGGATAACTGTTCTGGACAAAATTCGCCTGTCCGTTCCATGGACACGAACGTGGCTGATGAAGAGAAGAGTGATACACTTTTGCTTATTGAATTCTCACAACCAGCGCAGTGCAGCGACTACAGTTCGGTATCGCATCGACCTTCTCACCAGGAGGCATCATGTCTCTACCTCACCAAATTCGCAAGGTCTCTCCCTACGTATGGGAACTTCCTGTAACGTATAAAGACGGCATGCTGGTCCCGGCACGAATCATCGCATCCGAATCGCTCCTCAGCCGTATGGATGCCGGCGTCTTCGAGCAGGCAGCCAACGTTGCATGTCTGCCGGGCATCGTCAACTACTCGTATTGCATGCCGGACGGTCACTGGGGATACGGGTTCCCCATCGGAGGCCTGGCGGCAATGGACCCGACTACCGGGGTAATCTCTCCCGGCGGCATAGGTTTCGACATCAATTGCGGGATGCGCCTGGTCCTGACCAACCTCACCGAAGAGGAGGTAAAACCGCATATCCATGAACTGGTGGATCAACTCTTCGCCCGTATCCCGACCGGGGTCGGCTGCACCGGTTTCGTCAAATGCTCGCGCAGCGAATTTCTGAGGGTATTGGAAATGGGTTCCCGCTGGTGCCTGCAGAAAGGGTATGCCTGGCCCGAAGATCTGGAGATGACGGAAGAGGGTGGCTGCTTCGCAGGCGCCGATGCTGGCGCCTGCAGCGAAAAAGCCGTTGAACGCGGGTTCGACCAGATCGGCACATTAGGCAGTGGCAATCACTACTGCGAGATCCAGGTGGCCAGGCCGGAAAACATCTTTGACGAGGCAACAGCCCGGGCCTTCGGAATAACCATTCCCAACCAGGTGGTGATCATGTTCCACTGCGGAAGCCGGGGGTTTGGCCACCAGGTGGCTACCGACTACCTCCAGACCTTCCTCAAGGTAATGACACCCAAGTACGGAATCAAGGTGTACGACAGGGAACTCGCCTGTGCGCCGTTCCACTCTCCGGAGGGCCGGTCCTACTTTGCGGCCATGAAGTGTGCGGTAAATATGGGATTTGCCAATCGCCAGGTGATTCTTCATCGCGTCAGGGAGGTCTTTTCACGGCACTTCAAACGCTCTGCTGAGCAGTTGGGGATGAGAATGTTATACGACGTCGCCCACAATACCGCCAAGCTGGAGAAGCATCTGGTAAGCGGGGAGAGCCGGGAACTCCTTGTCCACCGCAAAGGTGCGACGCGCTCGTTTGGCCCTGGCATGGCAGGCATTCCGGACTGCTATCAGACAACCGGCCAACCGGTCATTATCGGCGGCAGCATGGAGACCGGGTCCTACCTCCTTGCCGGGGAATCAAGCGCCGTCAGCACCTTTTTTACAACAGCCCACGGCAGCGGTCGGACCATGAGCCGCCACCAGGCAAAAAAGATGGTAAAGGGGCAGAAGCTCTTGAGCGATATGGAGCACCGGGGGATCTACGTTCGCACCGCTTCTTACGGAGGATTGGCAGAGGAGGCAGGGCTTGCCTACAAGGACATCAACGAAGTAGCTGCTGTCACGGAAGCAGCAGGACTGAGCCGAAGGGTCGTGAAGCTGGTACCTATTGGCAACATCAAGGGGTAAGGATGCCTTTCCGCTTCCTGGATGAAATAACCACCTCCGATGTGGCATTCGAGGCTTGGGGTGAGACCCTGGAAGAGATGTTCTCCTCCAGCGCAGAAGCCCTGCTGCGCACAATGGTAGAGAAGCCCCGCAAGGTGAGAAAAAGGCAAGTGGTGGCATTCAGCTTGGAGCATGAGGAACTGGATCTCCTGCTATTCTCATTCCTGCAGGAGTTCATCTATTACAAAGACGCCCGCAGACTCTTGCTGCATCCGGTTTCTGTGAAGATAGCCGAGATGGACGGACTCTTTCACCTTGAGTCGGTTACAAAAGGAGAGGAGATTGACCCGCTGCGTCATCCACTCCTCGTGGACGTCAAGGCGGTTACGCTGCACCGTTTTCATGTCGGTTTTGAGAGCGATCTCTGGAAGGCTACGGTTGTGCTGGATGTTTAGCTGCCGGTCCTTGGTAAGCCCTGCGGATCAATGCGCGAATAGGGGAGGAGACCATGAAAGAGGCAATGTTCTACAATCTGGAGAGCGATGGCCGTGTCCGCTGTAACCTGTGCAGGTTCAACTGCCTGATCATTGATGGTGGCCGCGGCATCTGTGCCGTCAGGGAAAACAGGGGCGGCACCCTCTACTCGCTCGTCTACGGCAAGGTGATCACCGAAAACATTGACCCCATAGAAAAGAAGCCCCTATTCCACGTCAAGCCCGGTAGCAGATCCTTTTCCATAGCCAC
>JAYSLX010000090.1:0-3125 GCA_043725245.1 Geobacteraceae bacterium
GAACCGCGCATAACTTTCTCCAATAATCACAGTTAGTTATGTGCTAAATACTACCATAAAACAGGCTTTTTCTCTATTAGTTTTTCAAAGGGCTGTTAATGCGATTTATTTATAGGGTTTTTATTGTACTGTCATTTATGATGTCTCAATTAGATATATTTTGCGACGTTAACAACGTAGAGGGTCGACATTATGCCAAGAATAGAAATTGATCTGTTGAGATGCAAAGGGTGCGGACTCTGCACAATTATATGTCCTCACAAGATTGTGGTGATGAGCGAGCAAGTTAATGCGTTTGGTCATCATCCTGCTTCAGCCCCGGACCAGAATAAATGCACCGGTTGTGCTCTTTGTGCAGAGATATGTCCTGATGTGGCAATATCTGTTTACAAATAACGGCATCATAGTTTATCGATTGAGACGGAAATAGTTAAGTGCTTAATAGGTTGGCATGGAGGTTTGTTGTGGAATCCCGTTTGTTCGTTAAAGGCAATGAAGCAGTGGCTATGGCTGCTATAGAGGCTGGATGTCGCTGTTATTTTGGGTATCCGATAACCCCTCAGAGCGATATTCCGGAGTATCTGTCAAGAGAACTGCCTAAGCTGGGAGGGGAGTTCATTCAGGCAGAAAGCGAAATCGCTGCCATCAATATGCTGCTCGGGGCTTCTGCAACCGGTGTGCGAGCCATGACCTCCTCCTCAGGTCCAGGAATTTCTCTTAAGCAGGAGGGGATATCCTACATGGCAGGCTCAGAACTACCGGGAGTGATTGTCGATATCTGTCGTTCAGGACCTGGTTTGGGAGGGATCGACGCATCCCAGGCCGATTACTTCCAGGCTGTAAAAGGTGGAGGCCACGGAGGTTATCACATCATCGTCCTGGCTCCGGCATCGGTGCAGGAGATGTACGATCTTACCTTGCTTGCCTTTGATTTGGCCGACATCTACCGGATGCCGGCAATGGTCTTGGCTGACGCGGTAATAGGGCAGATGAAAGAAGCGATTAGCCCCCATAATAGACCTGATACGAAGTTGCCAGCCAAAGATTGGGCTGTTCGTGGCCGGGTGGAAGGAGAGGTACAACGGGTTGTTAAGTCGCTTTATCTAGGTGATGGCGAAATGGAGGCCTTCCACTGGCGCCTCCATGCACGGTATCAGGAACTTTCCGAAAGAGAGAGCCGCTGGGAAGAATTTGAGATCAATGACGCCACTCTTGTAGTGACGGCATTTGGCTCAGCAGCACGCATTGCCAAGTCTGCTGTCATGATGGCACGCGAGTCCGGGTTGCGGGTCGGGCTTTTGAGGCCCATCACGTTATTCCCGTTTCCAGCCAAGGCCTATGCTGAACTTACGCGACAATGCAGAAAAATTCTCGACATCGAGTTGAACACCGGCCAGATGATCGAGGATGTTCGTCTTTCGGTTCGAGAGGGGACTGAGATCTCCTTCTACGGACGTCCCCCCGGGGCAGGTTCACTGCCGACGCCTGAAGAGCTGTTCGAGCAGATCAAGAAACATTACTGATTGACATTTCACCTTTCACGAGGTTTTTTTATGCAACAAGTTTTTAAAAGACCGGCAAGTCTCAAGGATGTGCAGACACACTTTTGTCCCGGCTGCCAGCACGGAACCATTCACAGAATGGTGGCAGAGGCACTGGACTTTTACGATCTGAGGTCGCGGACAATTGGCTGTGCATCGGTCGGCTGTTCGGTTTTTCTCTATGAATACTTTGATATTGACGTTGTCGAATCCCCTCATGGCAGGGCTACAGCTGTGGCTACCGGGGTCAAGCGGGCTCGTCCGGACGCTATCGTCTTCACGTATCAGGGGGATGGAGACCTTGCCGCCATAGGGACCTCTGAGATTATCCACGCCGCCAATCGTGGAGAGGATATCACCGTCATTTTCGTTAACAACACCACATACGGGATGACCGGCGGTCAGATGGCACCCACGACTCTGGTCGGGCAGCGGACCTCAACGTCTCCATACGGCCGCAACCAGGCCAAGGATGGCGCTCCACTTAAGATGGCCGAACTCCTCTCCAACCTCGAAGGTGTGGCCTTCAGTGCACGAGTGGCGGTGAACAACCCGAAGAACCTTATTGACGCAAAGAAACAGATCAATAAGGCTTTCCGGTATCAAGCAGAGGGGCTCGGGTTTTCCTTCATCGAGGCTCTCACAACCTGCCCCACAAACTGGGGGATGAATCCTCTGCAAGCCAACGAGAGAGTCGGAAACGAGATGATCCCTTACTTCCCACTGGGAGTGTTTAAGAATTCTGCTGAAGTCTGAAATGCGAGGTTCTCAATGCGTCACGATCTTTTTATAGCCGGTTTCGGCGGGCAGGGGGTTCTACTTGTAGGCAACCTTCTCTCATACGCAGCCATCAGAGAGGGTAATAATGTCTCTTTCTTTCCTGCCTATGGCGTTGAAAAGCGAGGTGGTGCTGCAATGTGTACGGTAATCATAGCCGAGGGGGAGGTTGGCTCTCCTGTTGTGGGTAACCCTTCTGTTTCCATCCTCCTTAACCAGATATCATTTGATAAATATGCTGGAAAGGTCGCTGCCGGCGGTATAGCCATCGTAAATTCCTCTCTTATCGACTCTTCAGCTCTAGAAAGAGCTGATATTGATCTGATTCTTATCCCGATGAATGATATCGCAAGCGAGCTTGGGGACCTGAGGATGGTAAACATGATTGCAGCCGGAGCCTACGCGGCAAAGACAGGTGCCGTATCACTGGAATCGCTCTTCAATGCATTGAAGGATGCTCTTCCGGAGCGTAACCACCACGTTATTCCTGCTAATACTAAGGCCATAGAAGCCGGTGCAGCGCGAGTTTCTGTCTGAAACACCGCAACTCAAGGGCTTTTTTCTTGACGCAGATTTCAATTTCTGATAATTGTTCATTCTTTTGATGGGGTGTCGCCAAGCGGTAAGGCAACGGACTCTGACTCCGTTATTCCGAGGTTCGAATCCTCGCACCCCAGCCATTTATTTTAAGAGGTTAGCTTACAAGGCTAGCCTCAATGTCATTGACTTAAGAAACCCGTTTGTACCCGGTGAAGAACTTCTGGAGCTTAACCTTTTTGTTTCTCTGGAACATTCTGTTCGGCCTGA
>JAYSLX010000091.1:0-4126 GCA_043725245.1 Geobacteraceae bacterium
TCAGGCCGAACAGAATGTTCCAGAGAAACAAAAAGGTTAAGCTCCAGAAGTTCTTCACCGGGTACAAACGGGTTTCTTAAGTCAATGACATTGAGGCTACACCAACAATGTCATCAGTAATGCCGGTGTATTGGCAGAGGGGATCCACTTTCTGCCGAAGCCCTTTACCGTTGACGCGCTTATCGCGAAGGTTCGGGGCTTGCTGCAGCCGACAAAGGATTCTGTCGGCGTCTGATTCATTCAGCTGACGCCGCTTTAGAAGTTAGATACCGGCAGAGGTAAGCCGTTGGGAGAATGACTTGGGAGCTGCTCCAGAAGATACTGCTGCATATACCCTGCTGGTTGTAGAGGATGAGTCAGGCTTGCGCCGCAGTATAGCCGATTACTTCAGCGACAGCGGTTTCCTGGTGACGGAGGCGGGCTCGGGACTGGCAGGGCTTCACGTATTCCGGGCGGATCAGCCGGATATCGTCTTTACCGATCTGTGCATGCCCGATGGCAATGGTCTGGAGTTTATTGCAGCAATACATGCGGAGTCGCCGCTGACTCCGATTGTCGTGATTTCAGGTGCCGGTATGGTTGTCGATGCCGTGGCAGCAATGAAGCATGGAGCGTGTGATTACCTCTGCAAGCCAATCAGGGACATGGCGGTGCTGGAGCTTCTGGCGCGTCAGGCTATCGAACGGTCTCGTCAGCAGCGAAGAAGCAAGGCGACCGGCGAAGATCCACTCACCGGTTTGCCGGACCGCTCGCAGATGCATCACCTGTTTAGGGATGTGAGAGCCAGCGGCACCGGCATCACCCTGGCGCTGGTTGATCTGGACAGCTTCAAGGCAATCAAGGATGCATTCGGCCATGTCGTTGCAGATCGGCTCATCATGGAGGTGGGAGAGCGGCTCTCACTATATGTAGCTCCTCAGGAAGCCATCATTCATCTGGGGAACGATGAGTTTGCCCTGCTCTTGGCAACCTCTGATACCGCGAGCGTTGATCTTCGCGTAGCAGCGGTGCTGGAGGCTGTAGCCGAACCGTTCAGAGTCGGTCAGGATGAGTTGATTGTCACTGCCAGTGTCGGCATAGCGGTTTTCCCCCACGATGGCATTTCCAGTGATGAGTTGCTGAAGAATGCCTCGACTGCGTTCTATGAGGCGAAAAAAATCGGCAAGAACAGTGTGCGGCGCTATTGCAGTACCATTCGGACGAATTCAGAGCGATTTTCGCTCCAGGCCAAGCTGCACCGGTGCGTTGAACGGCGGGAGTTTTCACTTGTATACCAGCCCCAGTATGACCTGAATAGCGGGTCGCTACATGGGGTTGAAGCCTTATTACGCTGGCAGCCTCCTTTCGGTCATGTCGTGACACCTATGCTGTTTATTCCGTCACTGGAAGAATCAGGATTGATTGTCCAGGTGGGAGAATGGATCCTCAGGGAGGCTTGTACTCATTACCAGGAATGGCAGTCTCATGGTGCCCCTTCCTGCAGGTTGTCTGTGAACGTCTCTGCTGTTCAGTTTCATTCAAGCGGATTCATTGCCATGGTATGTCGCGTGCTGAAGGAGACCGGCATGACGCCGGAGCTGCTCTGCCTTGAACTGACCGAGAGCATTGTCATGCGTGACTGCGAAGAAGCCATTGCCACCCTGTCCAACCTCAAAGGGTTGGGTATAGCGCTCTCACTTGATGATTTCGGTACCGGCTATTCGTCGCTCAGCTACCTGAGCCGCATGCCGCTGGACGAACTTAAAATCGACGGCTCGTTCGTTCGCACCCTGCCGTACAGCGCCAATAATGCCAGCATTGTCCACACCATTATCGGTATGGCTGCCAGCATGAACTTGCGCGTGGTGGCGGAAGGGATCGAGAATGCGGAACAGGCTGCATTTCTGCGTGAGAAGAAGTGTCAGATTGCTCAAGGATTTTACTTCAGCCGGCCTCTTACATCAGAGGGGGTGATTGATGTCTTTGGAAGAGAAAATCGAGTTGCGTTCTCCTGAAATCGAAATTTGCGAGCTGACTTTGTCACATCTTCACTCTCTTTCTGAACATTGCTCCGCCTACATTGCCGGGCAAACCTGCCAAGCGTATTTTCCACTGTAATCGATGTTTCTAAAGAGTTTTACCGTGCTTCAGAAGAGGTGTATACTCTTTCGTCAGCGAGGGCAGAATGACCGCAAATGGAATACACACTATTTTACTGATTGATGATGAAGTGGCAGTGCTTGAAAGTATTGGCTTGTTCCTGGAGGACTGCGGTTATCGGGTCATCATGGCCAGCAACGGTCGTGATGGCGTAGCGGCTTTTTCCCAGCATGCACCGGATGTGGTTTTCACCGATCTGCGGATGCCGGAGATGGACGGTATCGCTGTCATTCGCGAAATCAAGGCACTAAGTCCGGATACTCCGGTAGCGGTCATATCCGGGACAGGTATTGTTGCCGATGCCATTCAGGCCGTTAAGTCGGGCGCATGGGACTATATCACCAAGCCGATTATGGACCTTGCGGAAATCGATCTGGTGGCGCGGCGAGCTTTGGAGCACCGGGAGTTGAAATGCGAGGTTGTTGCGCTGCGCGAACGGATGCTGACGGCAAAGTTGCGTCTACCGGAAGCCTTTGCCTCAATCGTCACCGCCGACGCGGCCATGCAGCGCATCTTTCAGTATATCGAGGCAATTGCCCCTTCAACCCAACCGGTTCTGGTCAGCGGGCCGACCGGTACCGGCAAGGAACTGGTTGCCCGTGCAATTCATGCGGTAAGCGGTCGTAGCGGCGCATTCATAGCGGTCAATCTCGGGGGGCTGGACGATCAGATGTTTTCCGATACACTGTTCGGCCATGTCCGTGGTGCGTTTACCGGTGCCGACCGCTTGAGGGAAGGGATGCTAGCCCAAGCTACCGGTGGTACCCTGTTTTTGGATGAAATCGGCGAACTGGCTGAAACCTCCCAGGTACGGTTGCTGCGGCTTCTGCAGGAGCAGGAATATTTCCCATTGGGCTCCGATACGCCGCGCAAGAGTCAGGCCCGGATCGTTGCTGCCACCAATCGTGACCTCGCTGATCGAGTGAAGGAGGGTGGCTTCCGTCAGGATCTCTACTTCAGACTCTGTACCCACCAGGTCGCAATCCCCACACTTTCCGCCCGTCGCGGTGATATCCCGCTTCTGTTGAAGAGCTTTGTGGCTGAAGCTGCAACTATGCTCGGTAAAACGGCTCCCGAGGTTCATGCTGAACTCAACCGTTACCTGGCGACCTATGAGTTTCCCGGTAATGTCCGGGAGTTCAAGTCTATGGTTTTTGACGCGGTGGCCCGGCACACCCGCGGTCCACTGGGCAAGGAGAGTTTCCTGAAGGCCATGGGGCGCCATGCTCCACGGGAAATGAGCCCGGCGGTCGCTGGCCTGGTGGGAGTGCTTGATGAGGGGGATGTTCATTTTCCGACGCTGAAAGAGGCTGAGGAGTTGCTTATTCGCAAGGCGCTGGAGTTGGCAGGAGGAAATCAGGGGGTTGCTGCCCGCTATCTCGGCATCACAAGGCAGGGTCTGAATAAATTTCTGAATCGCCAGAAACAGCGCGGGCTTGTGCAAAGTCCCGGAGTGGTCGAGAAGTGAGCAGCGAGAGGTTAAGCAAGCGAAAGGCCGAAGAGGAGCTGGTACGAATTCAACACCAGCAGCAGGCCATCCTCGATACCATTCCCGACCTGGTTTGGCTCAAGGATGAAGAGAGCCGGTTTATTGCCGTTAATGCTGCATTTGGCCGGGCTTGTGGCTTGTCCCCTGCTGAACTGGTGGGCAAGTCTGATTATGATATCTGGCCGCGGGAACTGGCGGATCAGTACCGGAGGGATGACGAACAGGTAATGGCGGCTCGTGAGCCGACGCAGGTTGAAGAACCACTTGTGGAGCATAGCGGACGCCGCCGGTGGATAGAAACCATCAAAACCCCTTACTTTGATGAGTCGGGCAGTGTCGCCGGAACGGCAGGTATTGCCAGGGACATTGATGCCCGCAAGAAAGCTGAAGATGCTTTGGCGTCTAGGAGTCTGTCGGCCTTGAGATTCTGACCGAATCAACTTAACCCGTAAGTTGATTCTACTGGCCATCCTGATCAGTCAACAGATACCGTTTCGA
>JAYSLX010000092.1:0-2354 GCA_043725245.1 Geobacteraceae bacterium
GTCGAAATTTACGAAGAGAAGGTGATGAAGCGACTGCCGCCTGAGCTTCGCGTGGATCGTGGCGACAACCGTATCCTTGCCGTGGCTGTGGATCTTCACGAGAAGGACGTTAATAATCCGGTAATACTGGTTACCAAGGACACCAACCTCCGGATAAAGGCCGATGCACTGGGTCTCGTGGCCGAGGACTACGAATCGGACAAGGTTGATATCGAGGAGCTGTATGCCGGTTACTCCGAGTTGGAGGTTGATCCGATTATCATAGACCGGATTCATGGCCAGGGTTTTGCCGAGATCGATCTGGAGTTTCTTCCCAATCATTTTTTGACCCTCAAGGATCGGGAAAATCCGTCCCATAGTGCCATCTGTCGCTATGATTCTGCTCAGCGTCGGCTTGTGCCGCTTCGAAAGTCAGGAAAAGAGGGGGTTTGGAGCATCCATCCTCGCAACCGTGAACAGTCTTTTGCCCTGGATTCGCTGCTTGACGACAATATCAAGCTCGTCACCCTTGTGGGAAAGGCGGGTACCGGCAAGACCCTGCTTGCGATTGCTGCAGGACTCCAAAAGGTGGCAGAAGAGAATGTTTACAACCGTCTGCTCGTCTCAAGGCCGGTCTTTCCGATGGGGCGTGATCTCGGTTTCCTTCCCGGCGATATCGAAGAGAAGCTTGCCCCGTGGATGCAGCCGATATTCGACAACGTAGAACTTCTTCTCTCGGGTCATGAGGCTGAAAAACGCCACAGTAAGGGGTACAAGGAGCTGATGGCCATGGGGATCCTTGACATAGAGCCACTCACCTACATCCGTGGCCGTTCCATCCCGAACCAGTTCATGATCGTTGACGAGGCCCAAAACCTGACTCCACACGAGATAAAAACCATTATCACAAGGGCTGGCGAAGGGACCAAGATCGTCCTCACCGGAGATCCTTACCAGATTGACAACCCCTATGTTGACGCCTCCAGCAACGGACTAACCTATGTTGTGGAGAGGTTCAAGGAGCAGATGATATCAGGGCATATTACCATGACCAAGGGGGAGAGGTCTGAGCTTGCGGAGCTTGCTGCGAATCTCCTCTAAGTGAATGCGCCTTTTGCACGATATCTGCGTAACTCTTCGCGATCCTTGATCTCGCACAAAAATCGCATTCCTATTGGGAAGATCGACACCTAACTTTATGGCCAGGGGCGTTTCATACGCCCCGCATTTTTTTATTCAGGGATTTTTTAATGCTTGTATTGGCGATTGAGACCTCATGTGACGAAACTGCTGCGGCGGTGGTGCTGGATGGAAGGACCGTTCTTTCCAGCATAGTCGCCTCCCAGGTGGCTGTGCATGCCGAGTATGGCGGCGTGGTGCCGGAGATCGCATCGCGCAAACATCTTGAGAGCATTGTTCCGGTTGTTCAGGAGGCGCTGAAGTGTTCCGGCGTGGGTCTCGACGCAGTTGAAGGGGTTGCGGTGACCCAGGGGCCGGGGCTGGTTGGGGCGCTTCTCGTGGGTATAGCAGCAGCTCGGGGGATCGCTGCCGGCCGCGGAGTGCCGGTGGTCGGCGTAAATCACATAGAGTCTCATCTGCTTGCTCCATTTCTGGAACAGCCTCTTGAATTTCCGTATCTTGCCCTGGTGGTCTCAGGTGGGCATACTCATCTGTACCGGGTGGACGGAGTCGGCCGCTATGCGACAGTGGGGCAGACACAGGACGATGCTGCCGGCGAGGCGTTCGACAAGGTGGCAAAGCTGGTTGGTCTTCCGTACCCAGGTGGAACTATTATCGACCGACTGGCAGCTGGAGGCGATCCAACGGCTGTCAAGCTTCCACGACCGCTTCTGCACGACGGGACCTGCAACTTCAGCTTCAGCGGACTTAAGACGGCTGTCCTGACCTGGTCAAAGAAGAACCCGAATTCACTTGTCGGGCAGCCGCTCGCAGACCTTTGCGCCTCTTTCCAGGCTGCGGTCTGCGAAGTGCTCGTTGTCAAAACAGCTTTAGCCCTTGAGAAAACAGGTATCCGCAGGCTGGTAGTGGCTGGAGGTGTTGCCTGCAACAGTGGATTGCGCAGGGATATAAAGGGGTTGACCGAACGTGTAGGGGTGGAGCTCTTTATTCCGTCCCCTTCTCTCTGTGCCGACAACGCTGCTATGGTGGCGGTGCCGGGCGATTTCTACCTTTCGCGCAAAGTGACATCGGTCAGCGACTTCGACGCTTTGCCGTCCTGGAGGCTGGACCATATAGCGGTGCGGCTTGAGGCAGCTGGACTATGAAACTCCCCCGTCCTAAAAAGGCATTGGGCCAGAATTTCCTGATTGATCAGGGGGTGCTGGGACGTATAGTCGAGGCTGTGCGGATCGATC
>JAYSLX010000093.1:0-17317 GCA_043725245.1 Geobacteraceae bacterium
TGGAGCCATCCTGGCAGAGTTTGCCGTTAACTGAAAACCTGATCTGAAGCTGCTGCGGGTCTGCCACTTTCCCAGCAGGTGCGAACTCCGAGAGAGGGCAGGCAGTGTCGAAACCTTTGGCGATATCCCATGGCATCCCCTTCTTTTTCAGTTCTCCTTGGACGTCACGCAGGGTCAGGTCGATGGCAACACCGTAGCCTGCGACATGCTCAAGGGCGTTTCCCAGCGGTATATTCTTCCCCGCCTTCCCTATCAGCACGGCAAGTTCCGCTTCGTGATGGCACTCTTTTGAATAGGCGGGGATGACGATCTGCTCCCCCTCGTAGATAACCGAGCTTGATGGTTTCATGAAGATCACCGGCGCTGAAGGGAGCTCGTTTCCAAGCTCGTGGATATGGTCAACGTAGTTGCGGCCGATGCAGAGTATCTTCCCTATGGTGAATTCCTGCCCGTTTCCGGTAATGCGCGCGGTTTTCATCGTTTCATAGTCCTTTCCCTACAAATAGTTAGGTTGCTGATTCAGTCTGTATCACCCTGTCTGCACCCCTGCCATGTTCCTCGCCGCCTCAATTCATTCACTATGCTGTACCACATCTGGTTGTTTTTCAGGCCCCAAGCCGGTGCGACCCTTATGGCGAGCGGCGCAGAGCCGTAAAGCCGTTGGATGCTGATTTCCGGCCTTAGCCGCTCCAGGAAGTCGCAGGCAGTAGCCATGTAGGATGAGTGGGTTATAGGAAGGAATTCTCCACTGAGGTACATCTCTGCGAGCCTCGTCCCTTTGACTGCATGGAGCTGGTGCAGTTTAACGGAGTTGATAGGAAGCCGGTTCATCAGTGCCACGGTTTCGAGAAACCGTTCAGGAGATTCACCGGGAAACCCGTAGATCAGATGGGTGCATAGTTCGATGCCGCGGCCGGAGAGACGTTGCACCGCTTCAAGGTACTCGGCCAGATTGTGCCCCCTGTTGATCCGGGCCAGGATCTTGTCGTCCATGGACTGGAGGCCGAGTTCCACACAGACGTAGTGGCTTCTGGCAAGCTCTGAAAGCAGGTCAATGGCCTCATCTTCAAGTGCATCGGGGCGGGTGCCTACTGAGATGCCGATTACGTCAGGCTGAGAAAGGGCGCGGCTGTAAAGGTCGCGGAGTCTTTCCACCGGGCCGTAGGTGTTGGTAAACTTCTGGAAATAGATGATAAACTTATTGCTACCGAGTCGAGTCCGATGGTATCGCATGCCGGCAGCCAACTGCTCCTCTATCGGGATCTCGGCAAGGGTGCCGCTAGGAGAGAAAGAGTGGTTGTCGCAGTAGATGCAGCCACCTGTCCCGCGGCTACCGTCGCGATTGGGGCAGGTGAAGCCGCCATCAACGTTGACCTTGCTGACACGGCAACCGAAACGGCAGCGGAGATAGTACCCAAAAGAATTGATGCGGAGGTCTGGGTGAATCTGTTCAGGTAACTGCATGCCTAAGGCGTCTTAAGTCGCGATGTTGCCATGGTTGCCAGGATCTCAGTAGCAGCCTTGCAAGGGTTTTCGTCGGCGATGATGGCGGAGATAAGCGCTATTCCAGAGGCCCCGGCGGCCAGAACCAGTGGGAGATTCGCGCGATGTATCCCACCAAGACCGAAAATAGGGATATCCAGAAGAGCGGCTACGGTTTCGAGCTTTTCGAGTCCGACCGGTTCGCCGTAGCGAGCTTTTGAAGGGGTGAGGAATATAGGGCCAAAGGTGATGAAGTCGGCCCCATTCTCTTGAGCGGTTATGGCGCTTATCTGATTGTGGCAAGACACCCCGATGAGTTTGGAAGGGCCGAGGAGACCGCGCACCGTGTGGATAGGCATGCTGGCGGCTCCCAGATGGACTCCGTCGGCTTCTACTGCAAGTGCAATGTCAACTCGGTCGTTGATTAGCAGGCGGGCACCGAAACGGGAGGTGAGCTTGCGCAGCTCGAACGCCAACTCGCACAGCTCCCTGCTGAAGATATCCTTCTCTCGCAGCTGAACAGCCTTTACCCCGGCTTGAAGGGCTGATTCCACTGTCTGGAACAGATCCCCTCCCATTACCTGCTGCCTGTCCGTTATCAGGTAGAGATCGAAATCTACTTTTGGATCTGCCGATTGGGTCACCCTATGATCCCTTCGATGGGGCTTGAGGCGGTTGCATAGAGTTTCCTTGGTATTCGGCCTGCCAGGTAGGAAAGGCGTCCAGCCCTTACGGCGAGGTTCATTGCCTCGGCCATGGCAAGCGGGTCTCTGGCACCTGCAATTGCGGTGTTCATCAGGACCCCGTGACAGCCGAGCTCCATTGCAATTGCAGCGTCAGATGCGGCTCCCACACCGGCATCCACAATAACCGGCACCTTGACCGTCTCGAGGATTATCCTTATGTTGTAAGGGTTGCGTATGCCGAGGCCACTGCCGATAGGCGCCCCGAGCGGCATGACAGCGGCGCAACCGAGGTCTTCCAGTTTCCTGCACATTATCGGGTCGTCGCTTGTATAGGGAAGGACGGTGAAACCTTCCTTAACCAGGATCTTTGCCGCCTTAAGGAGCTCCTCGTTGTCAGGGAAGAGGGTCTTCTCGTCTCCCAGGACTTCTAACTTAACGAAGTCAGACATTCCGGCTTCGCGGGCAAGGCGGCAGGTGCGAACCGCGTCATCTGAGGTGTAGCAGCCTGCAGTGTTCGGGAGCAGGGTATATTTCTTCGTGTCGATATGATCGAGGAGCGACTCCTTGCTCCTGTCGGAGATGTTGACCCGTCTTACAGCCACGGTGATGATCTCAGCGCCGGAGAGCTCGATGGCCTTGACCATCTCCTTCATGCTCGCATACTTGCCTGTGCCGACCATGAGCCGGGAGGTGAACTCACGTCCGGCTATGACGAGTTTATCCGCATTCTGTGGCATAATTATTCTCCTTTGCGAAGATAAATCCTGGATTGCTTTTGGTAGTCCTGCTCTCAGCCGCCACCAACGAATTGGACGATCTCCATCCGGTCCCCGGTGTTGAGGGTTGTGACGGCGTAATCCTTCTTCGGCACAATATCGAGATTAAGTTCCACTGCGACCCTTACCGGATCGATCCCTATAGAATCAAGGTATCTAAGGAGCGTTGCAGCTTCCGTGTCTACCGGTTCCCCGTTTACTGTAATCTGCATGTCATCTCCAACAGAAACGGCCGCATAAGCGGCCGGCATAAATATATCCCGTTTTCCGCTTCCCTCCACCGGCATTACCCGGATCAGGTTCAAAGGGTTTGAGGCGGCGCCTCATCTCAGTTCGTATGAACTCCCCCAGCGAGTACTGTGGCGCGTAACCTAACAGGAGGTGACGCGGGCTGTCAATGGTTTTCTCTCAAGCGGAAAATACGCTAATTCAGAGATCGAAACCTGCCTTCTCCTTTCTCTCAATCTGGGCTATAAACTCGCGTTCCTTGCGGATCTCCTCGTTGCAGTACGTCCAGAGGTGATAACCGTCCAACAGGAGAACGGTCATGCCGGCAGCAAATACTGCCCAGAAGTTGTCGATAAGGGTATGCCCAAAGTGGTAGAAAGCATAGAAAGCGGCAAGATATCCCACATGCATGATGCCGCCATACTGCTTGGAACCGCTCATCATCCTGCCAAGGGTCAGGATGATGGCAGAGAAACTGTAGAGAACCAGCGCAGCGCTGATCATGTCTGATGAAGGTGGACTGCCCAGTAGCCCATGCAGATCGTCTGACAACGAGGGGAGCATGGCAAAATCCTGCTGAGCCGCAATGCTGAGGGCGAGAAAGAGAGCCAGGGCAAGTGGACCGTGACCTGACGTCCGTTGCAGTCGACCAATTCTGGCCAGGCTTTCACGGCGCTTCAGGGTAGGGTCAACCTGCCCAGGCTGCTCCTGTTCAGTTTGGGTGGGAGGTCTGTTCCTCATGTGCGTGGAGTGCTGGAGTTCCACTCCCTTGTTGAGCCCGTTGGGTTATGATTCGGATGTTGCCGGCCAGGCTGGAAAGCTCCGGGCCGCATTCCGGGAGTTCGGCGGAGACCTTACCGTTAGCAGCCCGTTCAGTGTACTCAGCCAGGAGCCTCAGGGGAAGAAAGACATTCCTCCAGAGCAGTGCCGCAACCCCTCCAACGGTGAGCATGAGCACCATCAGGCTGAAGACGGCCATCCGTTCCCGCATTACCTTCAGATTTTTCAGAAGGCCGGATACTGAGAGCCCTATGTCAAGTGTCCCAAGAACCTTTTGGCCTGCCGGGTGTACATGGCATGGGGCGCTGTAGCACTCGGGTTCATTGTATATTGGCGCGGTAATTCCGAGTACCTCGACCCCACGCTCGTTTACAAAGCGTCTGGCCTTCTGCATGGCGGCCAGCGTCTCCTTGGGAGTCGGTCCGTCGTGGCACCCAACGCAGCCAGCAGTTTTCTTGTCTACGAATCTTCCCTTTTCGCCATGGGTTCCGGAGAACATAATCAGTCCCTTCTTGTTGAAGATCCTGATTTGTTCAAGCCGTTTCTGCTCTCCCACGTTGTCGATGATGTTGCTCAGCGTCTCACGGTCACCCTTGAGCATGGCATAACGAGTCGATTTAACGACTGTTTCTGCAAGGCCGGTAGCATAGGTTACTGCATCAGCAATCAAATCAGCCTTCATCACCGAGTAGAGAAGTATACAGCAGATCACTACAAAACCGGTAACGGCTATGGCCACCGGCACTATGGCACGTGCGGTCAGGGAGTTAAACATTGTTTTCTCACATTTTATGGCAGGCTGCGCAGCTTCCCTTTACGGTAAATGCGACCTTTCCATTGTGGCAGGCACCGCATGACTTACCCTTTTCCATCTCTTCCATGCTGACCGCCTTTTTGGACTTGCCGTAACCAAACACTTTGGTGTGGCATTCGCTGCACTTGTAGGCCTCCGTATGAATCTTGTGGCTGAATTTCACCTTTCCGGCATCCTTGACCTTGAAGGTCACGTCCTTGGTTGGGTGACACTTGCCGCAATTGGCCAGCGGGAAGGCATTTTTCCCGTTGTGGCATGCTCCACAAGACTTCCCTTTTTCCATCTCGGACATGGCCACCCGCTTGTTATTGCTGCTGGCTGCGTAGAGACCGGGATGGCAGGAGCCGCATGGGTACTTGGCAACATGCCTTGTATGGCTGAATGCGAGGGAGCCGGTCTCCTTGACCTTGAAGGTTATGTCCTTTACGGTGTGGCAGCGGGCACAATCCTTGAGGCTGAAAGCGTTCTTGCCGTGGCAGGCACCGCATGACTTCCCCTGCTCCATGTCTGCCATGGAGTAACGGACCTTTTTCTTCATATTAAAGATAGCGTCGTGGCAGGCCTTGCAGTTGTTGTTGATCCCGGTCTGCTTGATGTGTAAATTGTGGTCGAACACCACCTTGCCTGCATTTGTGGTGTTGAATGTTATAGACTTGATGGTGATGGCGTGGGCGCTTACCCCCACTAACAGTGCTACAAGACAGGCAATAAGAGATCTGTACTGCATGGGTATCCTCCTCAGCATGAAATTGATTAAAGGTGAGCCTCAAGTGAATGGTGTATACAACCGTGCGGATTATATGGGAATGATTAATGATAGTCAATGTCAAATGCTTGCAAGGAATCCTTCACAGAAAAGGCGGGGCGACATCTGCCGCCCCGCCTTTGATTCCCCGTCAAGATTCAGTGGCTGTGCCCGTGAGCTTTTTCATCTCCTTCTCCGTGGCCCTCGATTTTTTCCCAGCCAGTCCACATTGGGACGAAGTGTGCAAACGGGGTGTGCCCCATGGTGGCCAGATAGATGTGGACGAAGAGGAAGGCGGTGAAACAGCAGGCTATCAGGTAGTGGGTCGAAACCAGAATCTTTATCCCACCTAAAAGGATTATCAGTTCTCGAAGTGGCGCTACGTTCATTATCAGTATGCCGGAGATGATGACCAGGGGGAGCAGCACCAGCATGATCATCAGGTAGGCGAACTTTTGCATGGGGTTGAACTTGTCGTCAGGCATGCTGTGGTGGGGGTTCGGGTCGCCCCTGAAGAAGTGGAAAAAGTAGAAAAGCGCCTGACGGATCATGCCTCTCTTGATGTCGTCCAGAGACGGGACATAGAGCTTCACCAGGGTTCCGGCTATGAACAGGTAGTAGAATAGCCAGAGGATGTAGGATATGGATACTACTATGCCGGCGGTGTTGTGGAGGCTGATGGCTGATTTGTAGGTGCCGAAAAGGTTGACATATTCAGGGAAACGGATCTGGATGCCGGTGATGCTAAGTGTGACAATTCCCAGTGCGTTAAGCCAGTGCCATATCCTGACCGGAGTGGGTGTCAGGTAAATCATCTGTTCATTGTTCGAGGCGACGGTTGCGCTCATCTCAGTGCTCCTTTCTGTTTTTTCTGGTGAGGAAACGTAAGCTTCCGTGGCCAATCGGGAACATCATGCCGCCGACCAGTATAAGGGCGCCCAAGATGTTGAGGGCCGTGCTTCGTGTGGTTCCCATCATGTAGAAATCAGGAGTCCCGTAGAGAAGGTCAAGTACAGCCCCCTTTTCAACCGGTACGCGGTTGTATCGACCACTCTTGTCCGGAAACGCCACGTAGCTGGTCTGCATGGCCTTAGGGCCGGTGGAGTGGCAGAATGTGCAGTCCCATCGATTGTCCAGAATCTGGTAGGTGTGAGTGTTTTGCTCGGGCATCATCATTCCCCAAAGCCTCATCCCTTTGTATTTTGCGTTGGTGTTGAACCGTCGCAGCTCCTGAAGGGATATCTGCCCATCGTTGTTCTGGTCGATGAGGGATTGAATCTCCTTACCCCCGGCAAGCTCCGCTAGTTCGGCATAGTCGGCCTCCCTGAAGTCGCCTCGGGGTTTGCCGGCTTCACGTTTCTCGATGTACATGATAATAACGTAGTTCTTTGAACCGGTGTGACATGTGATGCACGGCATTGCATCAACATGGAGAGCCGACTGAGGGAGCCACTTGGCATGGCTGTTGACGGTCTTGGCCTTGTCGTGGCACCTGTTGCACTGAGCATTGATAAAATCGCCGGATACGGCGGACTGCTTGCGAGCCATGTGAGGATTGTGACAGTCTGCACAACCAGCCCTACTGCCGTGCAGGCTCTGCCCGTATTCCTTCTGGACATCTGCGTGGCATTCCTTGCACTGTGCCCTTGGCGGGCGAATGCCGTCATTCGGATGCTGGGAAGATATTTTGTCGTGACATGAGGGGCAGCCTATCGTTTCATGAGAGGTCCCGGCAAATTTTGCCGGGTCGATGTAGAGGTGTCCACCCCCTTTGGATAGAATTGCCTTGTCACCGTGACACAACATGCACGCTTCATTCGGATTTGCCTGGACATTTGAGCTCCAGATCAGGGTCAACGCCAGCAGAGCGCCTGTCAGGATTCTACGTATGAACATAATCGTGCTCCCCCTCAAGTGATAGTTGAATGCGGGCTGCGGCCCGAAAAGTCCATCTGTATCAGTGAGTCGCATTATTCTTGGCGACACTCTCTTTCTTTACTCCCTTGGCAAATCCCAGCAGCGTCATTGCTGCCGGAAGCACCTGGGCAACAACAATAAGAGCGCAAACGGAAAGGAAGGCCCAGACTAAGAAACCGCTGTTGTCCTCCCGTGCCCCGGATGCGGCAAGAGCCGGAGTCACACCTGTCACAAGTGATGCAATAGTTGCGATAGTTGTTGATTTCATGACGTTACTCCCTGTTCGATGTTATTTGATAATCTTAAGTAGTGGGTTTTCGTTCTGCTTTTGCCAGATTGCTGAAGGCGCATTCAACAACCTGACGGATTTCATCACAGTTTTCCGGCCCTTTTGGCCTGAAAGCATGGTAAAAAATCCCTTCTTCGCGGAGCTTCCTTATTAACGGTAATGGAATGTCGTCTCCGACAAGGATGATGGTGAGGTTGGGGTTGCACTCCTTAAGAAGCGGTACCAATTCTCCTGCAGTCAGGTCTTCGAGGTGGTCGCCGAGCAGCACCACCTGTGCGTTTTTCTTTAAGATCCCATGGAGTGCCGTGGCTGCAGAGTTGGTGACCATTACGTTGTATCCTGCCTCTATGAACAGGTCAGCCATCTGACGGCGTGATTCAAGGTTTCTGTCTGCGATCAGCAGCCCTTCCATGACTGGTCCTTTCCGAAGCTTATGCAGGTATAAAGGTTA
Organism: Geobacteraceae bacterium; assembly: GCA_043725245.1. Lineage (GTDB taxonomy): Bacteria > Desulfobacterota > Desulfuromonadia > Geobacterales > DSM-12255 > Geoanaerobacter. The sequence goes on from JAYSLX010000093.1 coordinate 8,169, forward strand.
AACCAGCTATGTGGATTTTAATGTGCAGTTGCTGTGCCATTAATAGTGAATATATTAAAATTGGCTTAATATAAGTCGCTTATTGTTAAATTACAAGCAGATATTTTGATGATGTTCAACAATATTGAAGATATTCCGCTGGCCGTATGTATGAAAATGATATACGCTTGAACGACTTGTTTACATAAATGGATTTTATTTTATGGTTTGTCAACCCGCTGTTTTTGAAAAGGGTTTGAAATATTTTCGGATTGTGTATAAATAAATATGCGCCTGTCGGTGAATTGGCTAATTGGCTAAAATAAAACAAAATCAGTATGTTAAAAGATTGCATCTAAGTGGTTTGGAAATAGTGGGTTACTGTTGGATTGACTTAATGTTAAGGTTCGTGTACGTATATTGTAAGTAGCATATACATGTTCTGCCATGAAAAGTAGCATAAATTTGCCAGGGCATTGAGGGTGAATGATGGAAAAGACGAATGTACTGGTGATCGATGATGAGGCGGTGATCAGGGAGGGACTCAGGAGAATTCTTGAGATTGAGGGTTTTTCTGTTGAGACCTCTGCCAGTGGTAACCTGGGGCTTGAACGTCTTCAGGATAGAGATTTCGATTTGGTGATCAGCGACCTGAAGATGCCGGGGATGAGCGGTATGGATGTGCTAAAGGCCATCAAAGTCCTTCAGCCTGAGGTGCCGGTCATTATTATTACCGGTTACTCAACCGTAGATACTGCTGTAGAGGCGATGAGAAACGGCGCCTTTGATTATATTGCCAAACCATTCACCCCCGACCAGATAAACGAGAAGGTCAGGAAGGCACTGGACCAGAGGGCTCAGCTTCTGGAGAACATCTGCCTCAAGATGGAGTTGCAGACTCATCAGGGATTCGACAATTTTCTTGGTGAGAGCCGTGAAATGCAGAAGGTCTACAGAAGGATAATACAAGTTTCTCCTACTGACAGTACCGTCTTGATTACCGGGGAGAGCGGCACTGGCAAGGAGCTGGTGGCCCGTGCAATCCATAACAACAGCAAGCGGCGCAACCAGGCGTTCGTGGCTGTAGACTGCACCTCTCTCGCTGAAAACCTGCTTGAAAGTGAATTGTTTGGTCATGTGAAGGGGTCGTTCACCGGTGCTATCCAGACCAAGGCCGGCCTTTTCAAAGTAGCGGATGGCGGCACCCTGTTTCTCGACGAGGTCTCTAACATCAGCCTTACGACACAGGCCAAGCTGTTGCGAGTCCTTCAGGAGCGTGTGGTTACGCCGATTGGTGGCACTCAGCCGGTCCCCATTGATATCCGCCTCGTTGCCGCCACAAATAAAAACCTTCGGTCACTTGTTACGGAAGGGAGCTTCCGTGAAGACCTCTTCTTTCGCCTGAACATCATTCCTTTGGACCTCCCTCCATTAAAGGATCGAAAAGGGGACCTCCCGCTTCTCATTAACCATTTTCTGAAAAAGTTTGCGGATGAGATGGGGAAGGAGATTCGCGGGCTTGCCCCGGATGCGCGGTCAATGCTTGAGGAACACCATTTCCCTGGAAATGTACGTGAACTGGAAAACGTGATCGAGCGTGCCGTGGTCCTTTCCGAAGGAGAACTGATTCAGAGGGAAGACCTGGAGATGGGTCCCGGCAGATCCGAGCGTGCCGAGAATGGGGATGGGTATGTGCCTCTTAACCTTGAGGAGTTGAAGGAGACGAAACGTCAGATACGTGAAAGGGCTATAGAGCCGGTTGAAAAGGCCTTTGTCCTCAATGCCCTGAAGCGGAACAACTGGAATGTTACGCGTGCGGCTGAAGAGACCGGAATGCTTCGTCCCAATTTTCAGGCCCTGCTCAAAAAACTGGGAATTTCGATCCGCAATCAGCTGAACAGTTAAAAAATAAGGGCTGGTGACCGGGGATTGGCTACTGGTAACCGCTCTTGGTCCTTCCAGATCCCTATTCCACTCTCCCTGATTCTACGGTTTCTTCTTTCACACTTTCATGCTCAACGGGCAGGAATATGGAGAAGGTTGTCCCTTGCTCCACCTTGCTTTGCACCTCTATTGTCCCGCCATGACTCTCTATGATTCCGTATGAGACCGACAGTCCGAGTCCTGTCCCCTTGTTGTCCTTGGTGGTGAAGAAGGGGTCGAATATTCTCTGGAGGTTCTCTTCAGGGATGCCGCAGCCTGTGTCGGAGATATGAATAAAGACCTGGCTGCCGTCTTCGTTGATGGTGGTTGTGAGGCGGAGCTCTCCACCTGAGGGCATGGCGTGGCTGGCGTTGAGAATCAGGTTGACGAAGACCTGTTCGATCTGGTTGGGATCAACCAGCATGTCAGGAAGGTCGGGAGAAAAATCCCGGATGATTTCGATGTCGTGGAAGCTTGACTGATTGCTCACCAGAGAGAGCGTGGCATCCATGATAGCATTGATTGATGAAGGTTTTTTCTGCGGTTTCCGTTCGCGAGAAAAATCCAGCAACCCCCGCACAATACGGGCACAACGCTCGGTCTCTCGTACAATCGTTTCAACATCATTCTTGAAGATCGGGTCGAGCCGTTTGTCGGAGCTCATGATGGAAGAGAACATCAGTATGCCGGTGAGAGGGTTATTGATCTCATGGGCAATGCCAGCTACAAGCTCTCCAAGCGAAGCGAGTTTTTCCGAGCGGACCAGCTGCCCCTGGATCCGCTTGAGCTCATCGGTTCGTTCCTCAACCTTCTGTTCAAGGGTGTGGCCCCAATCCTCCAGCTCAACGCGAGCCTTCTTCAGATTGAGGGTCATGCTGTTGAAGGAGTCGGAGAGTTCCCCCATTTCATAGCTGGAAAATGATGGTACGGTACTGTCCAGCTTACCCTCTGCAAGCTGTTTGGTTTGTTGTACCAGGTGTCTGAGAGGTCGGTTTATCATGAACTGCATGAACAGGGTTATACTCGCCCAGAGGAGTAAAAGTGTAAGGAAGGTCAAGGCTCCAAGTTTGTAGCGGTACGATTCGAGTAGTTCACGCATGGTGTCCAAAGAGACAGTGACGTCCAGCACTCCCAGAACGCGGAACTCTTTGGGGTGGAAGTGGCATGAGGCGTTATAACAACTCTCCTGGTTGTATATGGCCTTGGCAAGGCCCAGAACCTCCTTGCCGTCCTTGTCGATGAAGAGCCTGCTTCGATTCATGCTGGAGGCGTGGACCTGCGGTGTCTCGCCAGCATGGCACATGTTGCATGCCTCGGCATTCTTGTCCACCATCTTTCCGATCTCGTCTTCCTGAGTGGAGAAGATGATCCGGCCGGTCTTGTTGATCATCCTGATATGTTTGATGCCGGTCTGATGACCAACCTCCTGGATCATCTGGTAGACCCGAAGCTGATTGTTCTCAAGCATCTGGTAGTGGGTCGTATTGATAATGGTCTCGGTCAGCTTGTCTGCATCTGACACGGTCTCTTCCTGCAGCAGTTTCTTGAGCGTCTGGATATTGGTATAGGCGAAGGTGATCATGCAGGTAAGGAGGACCAGGCTGGTAGCTATGGCAAGCTTGGTGATAAGACTGAAACGCACAGGACACCTGACGGTAGGGATAATCAACGGCCTTATTGTAAATCATTTTCCACCAAGGTCAATGAGGATTTACAGGGGAGGATTGCGGTCAGGTGAGAGGTTGCAAGGCTGAACTGAAAAGGGATGTGGTATCATCTGGTTAAATTGTAAATACTGTTGTCAATGCGGTCGTAATCCTGGTGAAAATCCCCCACTATGAATACGGCTTAAATATAGGAATCTAAGGCATTTTTTAGAAATACCATACCAAGCTTCCCATCCCCTCGCTCCTGTCATGCCCAAATGAGCGTTCCCATCCCACCCTGAGCATGATTCCGGTATTTTTTGTCAGCGTGAACTGCTGATCGAGACCGGCACTTAACTGCTGGTGATTCTCTATCCCATATGCAATCGCCCGCCCTTGAACATGGTACGTCCAACGAGGAACAAAGCTTCCGAGCATGCCTGCGGACACTCCCCCCCCTAACGCACTCATATACCTGAATCTGTCCGAAGCATTGAGCTCTGCCTCTGCGAAACCATAAATGGTTCCGAGATCAAATACATTCCAAGCTAATCCTCCCCCTGTGTTAAGGCGAAGAAAGAGCCGATCACTTCCGTCGGCAAATGTCTTTCTGTCAAGACCTCCATTGACCTTCCAGGAAATCGGCTGAAAGAATCGGTCGCGCGGTGCCAGAGACACGATATCAACCGGCCGGAGGCTTTGCAGGACAAGAGCATTTTCCTCAGGGTAATAGCGTCCGGCGACGGACATGAAATTGATTTGTGCACCTTTTGTGTACCCGGCCTCAGGATCCAGCAGGTCATGGTAGGCAGGACGCCAGGAAAGCTCGGTGAAAGGCTTTCCTTGCCTGACCCCTCCCCCTAACGTAATTTTAGCGGATAAATGCCCTTCTTCCGGCTGTGGAGGCTCCGGCAGCTTTAAAGTGTCAATTTTACCAGGCCCAAGAGTGCTTCGTTCACGCAGAATCTGCAGAAACTGGCGCTGAAATTCGACCTGGTCAAGCTCCTTGTGTGAATAGCGATACTGAACATACTCGGCGGCAAGATCCAGGACCTGCCTTCGTTCCTCAACAGGACTTCCGTCATGAGCCTCCAGTGATGGAATGCGGAGAAGCATGGCAATGTTATATGCCCTTTCACGAGCATCGGGAGTCAATAATGAAGACCTGTACGTAATGCGAGTCGCTTGGGCCGGTCGATAGGCAACCTTGTCTATCATTCCTGAACGACGCAAAGATCCTATTGTATCAGACGGGATAACCCAGAAACTCATTCGGTTCCAGTATTCTTCTGTAAGCCTTAGTGAAGGTCGAGCTGATTCCAGAAGAAAAAGGAGCATGAATGAACAGTTCTCATCAAAGAAGTAATAGTCGGATGCTTTCCCCTGTAATTCCCAGATATGGAGCACCATCCTCCTTACCTCATTCGGGGTAAGGCTCAGACCATACTCCCACACATCCCGATGTTCCAAATCATTATATTCTTTTACCTTTTCATAGTATGGAAGGATAGAATAATACCCGGGATAATCACCGAATATACCTTTGTACGCATAGATAAAGCCGTTAGTGTCTGTGGTGTGTGCAGCATAATTAACCGCATATGAGAGAAGTTCGCTTCTGTATGAACTGCCGATTCGAAGAAGTGTATGCCCGAACATTGAGGCAGGACCGTTGTTATGGGCTGAGGGAAATACAAGGACTGCCGAGCGAGGATCAACCGCAGCAAGAGATTCATTCAGCTTTGCGCAGACAGGTTCAGGAATCTTTGCCACATCAAAATCCAGTTCCGATTTCAGCCATTCGTAGCGGGCAGGGAAGCGGCAACTTGGGTGGTCATCTCCCATAGACGGATCAGCAAAGAAACCGCGTATCGTGGCTTCGAGTTCTGCCAAGGGATTGATTTTGCCATCGGGGGAAAGGAAAAAACGCGGATCATCGATAAGGCTCTCATGCTCTGAACCGTGTGGCCGGTAATGCAGCAGAACATCCCAATTCCGTGTCGATTCAAGACGTGAATGGGTTGCCTGTGCAATGAGCTGCTCCTGATACGTCCCGGCCAACGCCCCGGATTGCTGCAGCAACAGCAGCGCCATGCTGCCACACAAAAAATATACGGAGCGTAAGGCTCCGTATATACAGCAATTAAATACTGTTGTCATGCAGTGCATCAGTTCGCTACAGTCACCGCGTTGTCAATCACGTCGGCCAGTACCACCTGCTCGGAGGTGAATACTTTATCGAAGTTTCCTTGCAGCTTGGCGGCGAACTCGGACCGCTTCTTGAGAGGTACCTGCAGGAGTTCGGCAAAGGTATCGAGGGTTTCGCCGCGTCCCTGGGAGATGTCCCTGGCAAGGTTGTCCATGTTGGCTTTGACGAACCGGTTGAGGTGCTCGTTCTTCACCGCATTGGCAGGCTCGGAGCACTCCAGAGTGCCGGAGGTGATGCCGAAGGTCTGGGTCCCGAACGAACCGTTGGTGGTTGCCTGCAGAGCCTGGGAGAGGATGGAGCCGTCGGCGCGATTCTTCCAGAGAACGGTGCCGAGGCCGCAACCGGTGTTCGCCTTTGCCGAAGCAGCACATGCGGCACTTGAGAAAACCAGGGTAAGTGCAAATGCAAAAAGTATATGTTTCATGTCACTTCCTCCTTGTATATCAGTTTATGGGTACTTCACATTAAAACCGATTTTAGAGAAATGTCAACAGAGGCTGGCGAGAAAAGTAGCATATGCAGCTTTAATGTATATTGACAGCCACTTCAAATTCGGCAACCCTGAGCAACATAACCTACCATCGCATTAAAACCTCATGGGGAAACGAGGATATAAGAGATTCATCACAAAAAAAAGTTCCTCGATGGAGGAACTTTTGAATGCTAGGAGGTTCTACGGAAATAAAATTCATTCAATTTGATGTTTTGTAAACATCGCCCTGCACAACCCAACACATTTGACCGAAAAGAATAGCAGTCCAGACTTTGTTGTAAAGTCGGGCATTGGTCATAATATCACCGTTGTTCTGGCTGAGAGCTTCTGAAACCGCCTGATCAACTTTTGGAATACCGCCAACTGGGAATCCAAGAATGCTTATGGAACATGCATCTCCTTCTGCATTCTGCTTGACCAAATGCTTGGAATCAATGTTTTCGCCCCTGAATGTAGAACTCGACAGAGCGGTAAAGTTTCCAATGTGCTGAGTACAACCGACAAGACTGAAAAGTGCTAAGATTGCTGCAAATTTGATAAAAATCGACTTCATGCTACCTCCGGATGTTTAGTTTTTTGTTGAGCCCAACTCTCCTAACGAACCGCTACTCGATTTCATTTCATTACATAGAGGGTTAATCATTATAGACTTGTCTTTTGTTTGCCATGCAGTTCCCAAAGCAAGGTCAAAAGGGAGAGTAGGAAACGCTATCATAGCTAAGGCATTCATCTTCCATCGCACCTCATACTCTGCATCATTGCATCCATCTGCCTTACCAACAATGGTATATTTTTCACCTCTTCGTATATCAATGCTTCCAAACCCCTTTGAATATGGCTTTCCATTGAGATAAATATGCGTTGCTGAATTATTGCTGTTCACAGAAATCTTATCGTTAACACCGTTCACAATATACGAACATCCACTAAGCAGCCCCAAAGAGAGCAATGCAAACATCAGGATTTTTTTGATTCTAAACATAGTTAATAGTGTCTCCATAATTTAGCCATCAATAAAATTTCCTAACATGTCAATCCGTATACATGATTAGTGTTAAGTTGTCAACGTTTCCTGGATGTCCCGGCTGACGAAGTGATGCCTCATCTGGAGAAGTACCGGCAGTTCACAATATCAGTTAACACATTGATATTAATGCCTTATTATTGATTAGCGAAAAACTCCGTCTGGTCGCGGATTCTTTCGCATGGGGCGTGAGTATGACATAATAATTAGACGACGATGCCAAGGCACGCATCAGTTATCATAATGTAGAATGCCCTACGTGCCTGATATCCTTCCCCTTGACCATGAAGATGACCATCTCCGCCACGTTGGTGGCGTGATCGGCAATCCTCTCCAGGCACTTTGCAACATGGTTGATCTTCATGGCCCGTGCTATGGAGGTGGGGTCTGACATCATGAAGGTAAGAAGCTCACGCTGTATCTGCTCGTTTAAGTCATCAACGAACTGGTCGTCGCGGCAGACCTTTATGGCCATCTGGTCGTCTCCCCGGACAAAGGCATCCAGTGCCTCTTTGACCATAATGCCGGCATGCCTGGCCATGCGAGGAAGGTCGATGTAGGGCTTCAGGGGAGGCTCTTCGTTAAGCTCCTTGGCTCGTATGCCGATATTGCGGCACTGATCGCCGATTCGTTCCAGATCTGTGACGATCTTCAGCGCCAGGGTGATGAAGCGGAGGTCACGGGCTGCCGGCTGGCGGGTGGCCAGGACCTGGAGGCACCGTTCGTCGATCTCGATCTCAAGACGGTTAATATGATGGTCAAAGGCGATGACCCGATCTGCCAGAGCCGAATCCCGTTCGACGAGAGCTTTCAGGGCATCGTTGATCATCAATTCCACTTTCCCCCCCATTTCGAGGAGCTTCTCGCGGATCCCGTTCAGTTCGGCATCATACTGCTTGCTGTAATGCACGCGTTCCATATTTAGCCTCGTGAGTCGTTAGAAGTGAGACGTAAGACGTTAAATGCAATTGTTTTAGCGTCTTACGTCTGGCGTTTCACATCTTGCAGCTTCTTACCCGAATCTTCCGGTGATGTAGTCTTCAGTCTGCTGCTTGTCTGGGTTGGTAAATATTTTCTTGGTTACATCATACTCCACGACCTCACCAAGGTAGAGAAATGCCGTGTAGTCCGAAACCCGCCCTGCCTGCTGCATGTTGTGGGTGACGATGATGACCGTGTACTGCTCCTTCAGTTCGTCGATCAGCTCCTCGATCTTGAGTGTGGCTATGGGGTCAAGGGCCGAGCAGGGCTCGTCCATCAGGATAACCTCGGGCTGAACCGCTATGGTGCGGGCGATACAGAGACGCTGCTGCTGACCTCCCGAGAGATCCATGGCGCTGCTTCTCAACCGATCCTTGACCTCTTCCCAAAGTGCGACCCGCTTCAGGCACGACTCGACTATCTGCTCGGCATCGGTCCGCTTCAATCCGCCGGTCAGCTTGTAGCCGGCTATGACGTTATCATGGATAGACATGGCAGGGAAGGGGTTCGGCTTCTGGAATACCATGCCGATCCTTCGTCTGACAGCGACCGGATTCACCGCACGGTCGTAGATGTCGGTGTCATCAAGAAGTACCTTGCCGGTTACGCGTGCAGACGGCACCAGGTCGTGCATCCGGTTGAGGCTTCGGAGCAGGGTTGATTTTCCGCAGCCCGAGGGCCCGATGATTGCGGTCACGCTGTTTGCTGGGAAATCGATGGAGACATCCTTCACGGCATGGTTGGTGCCGAAGTGGACGTTCAGGTTTTCGAGGGTTACTTTTGTATGATTCATTAAATCCTCACGAATACCGCTTCTGCCTTCCAAAATACCGTGCCGCAAGGCTTAAGGTGAACATGATCATCACCAGGACAAGCGCACCGGCCCAGGCGAGT
>JAYSLX010000094.1:0-3711 GCA_043725245.1 Geobacteraceae bacterium
ACGCTCGGAATCCCTCCATGACGCCTTCGGCGCCGGTCACTCCTCGACCTCCATCTCTGCCGGGCTCGGCATGGCCGTTGCCGGCGACTTGCACGGCTCAGCCAACAGGGTCATTGCAGTTATCGGCGATGGCTCGCTCACCGGCGGCATGGCATTCGAAGCATTGAACCAGGCAGGACACCTGAAGAAAAACCTGATCGTCGTCCTGAATGACAACGAGATGTCCATATCCAAGAATGTGGGATCATTCTCCTCCTTTGTCTCGCGCAAACTGACCGGCAGCTACTTCCGCGACCTGAAGAAAGAGATGCAGGAACTGCTGGAACATATCCCTGCCATTGGCGGCAATATCCTCAAATTCGCGCGCAGGGCCGAACACTCACTCAAGGGGTTTCTCACCCCGGGCATGCTCTTCGAGGCCCTCGGGTTCGAATACATCGGCCCTATCCAGGGGCACGACCTGCCGCAAATGCTGGAAATATTCAGCAACATCCGCTCCCTTAACGAACCGGTCCTGATTCATGTCATGACCACCAAAGGAAAAGGGTACGAACCTGCAGAGCTAACTCCCGACCTCTTCCACGGTGTCGGCCCCTTCAACCCTGCAACAGGGATCGTTACGGCAGCAAAGGCAAGCACCCCCTCCTACACAGGCATCTTCGGCCAGACCATGCTGAAACTCGCCCGTGAGGACCAAAAACTCATTGCCATCACCGCAGCCATGCCGGAAGGAACCGGCCTCAGCAATTTCGCCAGGGAGTTCCCGAAGCGTTTCTTCGACGTAGGGATCGCAGAGCAGCACGCCCTGACCTTTGCCGCCGGGCTGGCGGTGGAGGGATTCAGGCCGGTAGCTGCCATCTACTCCACCTTCATGCAACGGGCCTATGACCAGGTCTTTCACGACATCTGCCTGCAGAAGCTCCCGGTCACCCTTGCTCTGGACCGGGCCGGGCTGGTAGGGGATGACGGCCCCACTCATCACGGTGTCTTTGACCTCTCGTACCTCCGCCACCTGCCGGAGATGACGGTCATGGCCCCCAAGGATGAAAACGAGCTGCAACATATGTTAAAGACCGCCATCTACTCAGGGTGCCCCATCTCCCTGCGATATCCGCGCGGAAACGGCTTTGGGATAACCCTCGATCAGGAACTCAGGGAAATCACCATCGGCAGGGGCGAGCAGCTCACAGAGGGAGACGACTTGGCCATCATTGCCATAGGCTCCACCGTCTACCCTGCCGTAGAGGCCGCTTCACTCCTGCAAGAGAAGGGGATCAGGGCTTCGGTCATCAATGCCCGATTCGTGAAGCCCCTCGACCGCGAGCTGATCCTTGCCGCAGCCTCGCGCACCGGCCATCTGGTTACCGTTGAGGAAAATGCCCTGCAGGGAGGCTTCGGCACCGCAGTGCTGGAACTGCTGGCCAACGAAGGGGAGATCGACATCAAGGTGAAACGGATCGGCATCCCTGACCGTTTCATCGAACAAGGGAGCCAGGCGCAGCTACGGTCAGACCTGGGGCTGGATGCCGCAGGCATCGCCGCCACCTGCGAGGCGTTCCTGACATCAGCTGCCATAACCCCTAAGCTGCTGAGAGTCAAATAGTTAAAGGCTTTCTTAGCCACGGATGAACACGGATAAACCCTTTAAAATATTATGGTTAAAATCTTTCTTTGGGTTTAGACTTTCATCCGTGTTCATCCGTGTAATCCGTGGTAAAAATATTTTTAAGATGCTCTGCTTCTCATGAAAGAAAGGAACTAGAAAATTTATGCGTTTCCCCTGGCGACTCAATTACGATCTGACAAAATACATCATCTCCAACAAACTCAACAAGGTTGAGAAATACCCGCTGGTCCTGATGCTGGAACCGACCCATCTCTGCAACCTTGCCTGCTCGGGCTGCGGCCGGATCCGCGAGTATGCCGACACCATCCAGGCAATGATGTCCCTGGACGAGTGCCTCGGGTCGGTAGACCAGTGCCCGGCCCCGATCGTTACCATCACCGGCGGCGAACCACTCCTCTACCCCCATGTCTTCGAACTTATCGATGGAGTACTTAAACGGGGGAAGCATATCCAGTTCTGCACCAACGGACTCCTGCTCGAGAACTCCCTCGACCGGATGCAGCCCCACCCCAACTTTACCCTCAACGTACATATAGACGGCCTGGAAGAGACCCACGACCGGCTCCTGGAACGCAAAGGAACCTTCAAAATAGCCATGGAGGCGATCAAGAAGGCCAAACGGCTGGGCTTCAGGGTATGCACCAACACCACCATCTTCAAAGACACCGACATGCTCGAGATGGAGATGCTCTTCTCCCATCTGACCGAGATCGGTGTGGACGGCCTCCTTGCCGCGCCCGGCTTCGACTACGAAGCGGTCGGAGAGGATCTCTTCCTGCAGCGGCGGGAGATAGAACGAAAATTCGCCGAGATTTACGTTATGAGCAAGCGGTTCCGCTTTTGGTCTACCCCCATGTACCTGCGTTTCCTCAAGGGAGAGAAGCAGCTCCAGTGCACACCGTGGGGGAACCCGACAAGAAACCCGCAGGGATGGAAGGCCCCCTGCTACCTTATCACCGACGCCCACTACCCGACCTTTGCGGAGATGATGGAGAAGACGGAATGGACCCGCTACGGAGTGGGAAGAGACGAGCGTTGCGCCCAGTGCATGATGCACTGCGGGTTTGAACCGACCGTGGTCAACGAGATTTCGAAAAGCTGGAAGGATGTATGGGAGATGGCGATCTGGAACCTGACATGAAATAAAGACCAACGTTCACGTTTCACATTGCACAATTCACGGCCTTTAACCTACTCCCCAACGATTGTGGACAAATTCCTCGCCGCTTCTGAATATCAGCCGGTCGGTGAAAAGTCCGATGCCGATGATGATGATCATTGATGCCACTACGAGAGCCATGTCATGGAGTTCTCGCCCCATCATCAGGGTTGAGCCTATGCCTGTTGTGACGTAGAGAAGTTCAGCCGCCATAAGCGAACGCCAGGCAAAGGTCCAGCCGAGCTTCGCACCGGTCACCACCGATGGGAAGGAGGCCGGTAACAGGACGTAGCGGTAAAACCGCCATCCTGTGGCACCAAGGATTGGGGCAGCCCTGAGGTAGAGCGTAGGAATGGTCTTCACGCCGTCACGCACGGTCAGTGTTACGGCCATGAGCGACCCCATAATGATAACGAACTGCATGGCAGACTCGGAGAGACCGAACCAGAGCACTGCCAGCGGAAGCCAGCAGATGCTCGGCAGAGCCTGGAGACCAACCGCCAGGCTGCCGACCGTGTCGTCCAGCAGACGTATGCGACCAAGGAACAATCCCAGCGGAACCCCGATCATGAGGGATATGCCATACCCGATGCCGAGCCGTGTCAAACTGGCACCAACTGCCTTGATCAGCGAACCATCGGCAAACCCGCTGCTCATTGCAAGGAAAACATCCTTTGGAGCGGGGAAAATGAGTTCATTCCAGATCCCTGCTGAAGCGAAGAGATGCCAGATAATCACCAGTATGACGAAAAAAAGCAGGCGGACAACTCTCCCCCTCAGTTTGCCTGTTGACCTTAACGGTCTGGTTTCATGGGACATACGCCCCCCTGCCATCCACTGACATGAGCACTTCCCGACGCAGCTGATCCCGGATTTGCGAGGCGATGGCAACCACCTCCATATCTTCCAGGTAGCGGTTACGGGG
>JAYSLX010000095.1:0-4663 GCA_043725245.1 Geobacteraceae bacterium
CTATAAGCAAGGAGGCTCTGAACCGGGGAGGGCATCACTATCCTGGGCATACCGAACTACTGGCAGAGTTGACCAATACTCAGGAATTTGTCATGATGCTTGCCGGTTCGAGATTAAGGGTGACGCTGGTGACCATACACGAACCTCTAAGCGCAGTGCCTGGACTTGTGACCTTCGAGAAGGTACTTTCTACCATCCGGGTGACTAACCAGGATGTGGGGAAATATTTCATGCCTCGGCCGAGGATCGCAGTAACGGCTCTCAACCCGCACTGCGGCGAGTCAGGACTGTTTGGTAACGAGGACGAGCGGATTATCCGCCCTGCAGTCCAGGCCGCACAGTCCGAGGGGATTGATGCAGTCGGACCGCTCTCGGCAGACACCCTGTTCCACTTTGCGGTTCGCGGTGATTATGATGCAGTGGTCTGCATGTATCACGATCAGGGACTTATTCCGCTCAAGCTCATCCACTTTGACGATGGGGTAAATGTGACCCTTGGGATGCCTATCATCAGGACTTCTGTTGACCATGGTACCGCCTATGACCTTGTCGGAACAGGTAAGGCCTCTGCGGGAAGTATGACAGCCGCCATACGCATGGCAGCGGCTATGTTCTGTAGGTCAGATGATCAAGGAGACGTTTGATTATGTTATGGGAGAAACCTGCATGACGAAAAAGCCTAAGGCGAATGGGCTGGTTCGTGTTCTTCAGCGGCGCGATGCCGAGCTGGCAATGATGGTGGAAATTGGCAAGGCGCTCACGTCGACTCTCAACCTCGAAGAGGTTCTGAATGTTATCATGGACAGGGTCAGCCGTATCTGAAGCCGACTGCATGGTCACTTCTGATGGTGGACCAAGAGAACGATGATCTTGTCTTCGAAATTGCCGTTTCGCCCACAGAGAGCTGTCTCAAAGGGACCCGCTTGGGGAAAGGGGTGGGGATTGCAGGCTGGGTTGCAGAGCATGCCGAGCCGCTGCTTATCCCGAATGTGAGAGATGATGAACGTTTCTGCGATTCCGTAGAGCAATCCGCCTCCTTTACGACGTGCTCCATTGTCTGTATCCCTGTGAAGAGCCAGGAGCATGCCCTTGGAGTGATTGAGCTGGTTAACAGCGTCGATGACGGGAGCTTCAGCGAGGCAGACCTAACCATCCTGACCACCATTGCCGACTTTGCGGCGATTGCGATCGAGAATGCCAGGGCTCATGAAAGGGTCAACCAGCTGGCAGTGACTGATGAACTGACCGGGCTCTGGAACTCAAGGCGTTTCAATGAAATCCTAGAGTATGAAGTGGAGCGGGCAAGTCGTTACGGCGGCGAACTTGTGCTTATATTCCTCGATCTGGATCATTTCAAGTCTGTGAATGACACCCACGGACATCTGGTGGGGAGCCGTCTTCTTTCAGAGGTAGGAAGGTTGTTCGGCCAAAGCATACGAAAGGTCGACAGCGCAGCCCGTTTCGGGGGAGATGAGTTCGTTCTGCTGTTTCCAAATACCTCGAAAGAGTGGGGAAAAGTGCTTGCAGAGCGGCTCTGCAAGCTCCTGCGCGAAACCCAGTTTATTGCGGATGACGGTGCCCGGCTGCGGGTGACCGGAAGTTTCGGAGTTGCGGCATTTCCAGCTGACGCTTCCAGTGCGACCGAGTTGACCGGCATGGCCGATAAGGCGATGTACACCGTAAAAGAGGCCTCTCGAGATGGGGTCGCAGTTGCCGTCAGTACGAGGGATTTGTGAGCCTGAAAAGGATTATTTTCTGGGGTTTTATCGCCCTTCTCCTCTATGCCGCGTATATAGCGGTGTCTCTCACCCTTCTCCCGCCGGTATCGGATCTTAAAAACCGAAAGACGAACATCGACATCCAGGTCAGGGACTGGCAGGGGAATTACCACCCGCTTACCATCGGGCCAAAGAACCGTAACTGGGCACCTACCGGGAGTATCCCGTCCGAGATGAAATGGGCGGTGATACTTGCGGAGGACGCAAATTTCTACAGGCATGAAGGGATCGACGTAAAGGCGATCAAAAATGCCATCAGGTATGACCTTGAGAAGAAGACCTTTGCCCGGGGTGCATCCACCATTACGCAGCAGACGGCTAAGAACCTCTATCTCTCCCGCGAGAAGAGCATAACCCGCAAGATCAAGGAGCTCTACCTGGCACTTCGGATGGAGCAGGAGCTGACCAAGGGGAGGATCGTCGAACTCTACCTGAACGTTGTGGAGCTGGGACCCATGGTATATGGAATTGGTCAAGGCTCACGCTATTACTTCGGCAAACCGGTTTCTGCACTTACCCCGCGTGAGTGCGCCTTTCTGGCCTCAATGCTCCCTGGACCGCGGGTTGCCTATAATCCCTACAAAAATCTGGAAAAGGTGCTCAATCGATCGGACATGATTCTTGGCCTGCTAAGGAAGAAGCGGGTGCTCTCCGAAGAAGAGTACCGGCTGGCGCTCGCCGAGGTGCCGAACGTCGGCAGGCTGCAGAAGAAGGTGGATGAAAGCATAAAGACGGAGGCTGTACTGGAGAACCTTAGCAGTGCGCGTGGACCCAAGGTAGAGGAACCGCTTCACGAACCGCCGGGTGCTGCCGGGGAGAACGACGCGGAGATGAACGGTGATCAAAAAGAGCCGCTCCATATGGCGCCCGACAAAGTAGGGGGCGGTCAGACAGCACCAGGTACAAAAACCGAGTAACCTTGGTGGCAGAAATCCAGCCTCCAAAACGCTCAGATCCGGTATTTTTCCACTTCAGGGTCACCAAAGCTGCTGGTTACAGCCAAAGTCTCTTCGTCTTCACCACAGGTCACCTTGATAGCGCATGATGCGCCGCTAGGGGCTTTTGTATAGCGGAGGATGATCCTTGACGCGGTCTCCAGGAATTCAGGGGTCACGTCCCCCATAACCACTCCCAATGGGCTGCCTCCCTCTACCCAACGGATGCTCGCTTCGCCGGTCTGCATCTGTGCGGTCAGTGTAGAATTCTCCAATTCGTTGCGTCCAACCAGGAGCTTTGTGCGCGGTCCGAGTCGGAAATGTCGTCCAAGTTTGAGAAGCCTGAAATCGCGCATGTCAAGTTCATCGGAGTGATCGAAGATGTCCCGCACCTTTGGCGCAAACGAGACCTCGCTCAGCATGCAGCCTCCAGCGGGACAGGGGTAGTTCTTCACGTCCAGATCTTCGGCAAGCTCCATCTGCTCCTTGCGTGAGCGTCCCTGGATTGAGAGGAGCTTTTCCCGGTCTACCCATCCCTCTGTCTCGGGGAGTGTTGGTGTGAAATGCTTGGCAGACAAGGGCCGGAGGAGCAGCCCTTCGAGCCCGCTTTCACGCTCTATGGTCCTCAACGTATCCCGGCGTTGGCTCATTGGCCGCTGGCCAAGTACCTCGCCGGTGATCACGAAATCGGCACCGGACTCTGCCATATACTCCTTTGCCTTGCGCAGAAGGAATATCCGGCAGTCTATGCATGGGTTTATCGCTTTGCCATAGCCGTGCTTCGGGTTCCTGACGATCTCCAGGTACTCTATCCCCTTATTCATGACCTTGATCGGAATGTTAAACTCTTCAGCAACACGAGCTGCCTCGGATTTGCAGCCCGCATTCTTGCCGGTGCAGGTGCAGAAGGGAGAGGTGAAATTGAGGGCCTCGACCTCAATCCCCTGATCAAGCATGACCTTGACTGCAAGGGTGGAGTCGAGACCTCCGGAGAGGAGGGCGAGGGCTTTGCGTTTCATTGTGGCTCCTGGGGTTACATCAGCGGCTTCTGGTTAGGTCAGGTCCGCTACATTACCCGATATAATAGCCCGTTGCAGGTCTGACCTGAACGGGCATGGCCACCTTATCACAATGAAAGATTAAAAGTAAAGCGGGCCGGCGCTTGCGGCCGGTTGACTTTGCCCTGCCTCCCCCTATACTTTGAAGGCGGCAACCATTGAAGCGGATGCTGCAGTTTCTCCTGGAGTTTCGTACATGTCCGAAAGACGAATCCCTGTGCAGCATATCTCGCCTCCCTCCTATTCCGGAAACGAGCCTGTTACCTTGCTGATGCTTGGTGGTGGGATTCGCTTCCCAGCCCTTGTGGGGGCACTTCGCGCTGTCGAGGAGAAGGGTATCAGGGTCGATAAGGTGGTCGGTTCATCGGCCGGCAGTATCGTTGGTGCCCTCTACGCATCAGGGATGACCGTAGACGACTTAAGGCGCGAGGTTTTAGCGGTCAACTCCGAATGCTTCAGGGATGTGAGTCTCAAAAGCATCCTTTTCGGGAAAGGACTTTGCGCCGGGGATGTGTTGGAGAGCTGGGTCGACGAAAGGCTTGGCAGTCGGCGTTTTGCCGACGATTTCCGAATTCCTGTGCAGGTTATAGCCACCGATATACTCAACTACCGCCCTGTCATCTTTTCTGCTGCAAGCCATCCGGATCTGAAGGTCTCCACGGCTACCCGCTTTTCCAACGGCGTTCCATGGGTATTTGCCACACGAAAGTACAGGCATCAGGGGAATAATCATGTCTTTGTTGACGGCTCCCTCATGGCCGGCTCTGTTGAGGAGTCATATGGCCGGAGCCAGGAACGGATACTTATACTCAAGGTGCTTTCCAAGCGTAGCCTCAGGCACCAGGGCAGAGGAGAACTGACTCTTTCGCGCTATTTCCGAGAGATGCTCAAC
>JAYSLX010000096.1:0-3343 GCA_043725245.1 Geobacteraceae bacterium
AACAAGGATATCTACGA
This sequence comes from Geobacteraceae bacterium, assembly GCA_043725245.1. Lineage (GTDB taxonomy): Bacteria > Desulfobacterota > Desulfuromonadia > Geobacterales > DSM-12255 > Geoanaerobacter. Next base: position 18 of record JAYSLX010000096.1, read on the forward strand.
GGGAGGCTCGAAACTGGTGCTGGTGCTGGACTCGTCAGACCTTATGAGGGCAAATGAACGGGAACTGGAGACCTGGCGCCTCTATAAGCTCCAGTATGGTGTGATCAACTCCTTCCTCGACATCTTTGTAACCGATGGCGGAGTAGCCAAAAACCCCATGGTTGTTGACTATTACCGGGAAGACGAGCCGATCGAACTCGGCCCTGACGAGAACATGCACGACTCCATGGTCGAGGCCATTGCCCGGTTGTCGAAAAAGCGGGGGTATATTCTGGGGATCGGGATCATATCCAGCAAAAAGGTGGGGATTAATCACAAAGAGTTCGGTGTCACCTCAACCGGGGTGGTCAAATTCGCAGAGATCATCATGCAGGAGCAAGGGATTGATATCCGCAGGGACCCCTTCAGCGTAAAATTTACCGGAGGGACTAACGGCGATGTGGCGGGCAATGCCATACGGATACTCCTGGCGCGCTCCCCTCTGGTGGCAATCCGACTTATCCTCGACGGTACAGCTGCCCTCTGCGACCCAAAAGGTGCCAATCACGGAGAACTCAGCAGGATACTCCTGAAAGAGGACCTGGACGGATTCAATCCCAATGCCCTTAACAATGGCGGTTTCATGCTCTTCAGAACCGGAAGTCGGAAAGACGGCCTGAAGGAGCTCTACCGTAAAGTCACCAGAAGTGATGCCGGCCTTCGGGAAGAGTGGATATCCATCGATGACTTCTCCCGCCAGTTCAGCGAGCTGGTCTTTACCGTTCCGGCAGACCTCTTCATACCGGCGGGCGGACGACCCGAAACCATAGACATAACCAACTGGGAACAGTTTTTTTTAAGAGATGGATGCCCATCATCAAAGGTAATTGTGGAGGGAGCAAACTCCTTCATAACACCGGAAGCCAGGACCCAGCTCCAGCGAAAGGGTGTCATCATCCTGCGTGACGCTTCTGCCAACAAGTGCGGCGTCATCTCATCCTCCTATGAGATCATCGCAAATCTCCTCCTTACCGAACAGGAGTTCATGGCGCATAAGGAGCGCTACGTCAGTGATGTCCTTGAAATACTTGAGAAGAGGGCGGAAGAGGAGGCGAGACTGATTCTCAAGCGTCGCAAAGAGCGGCCTGACTTACTCTGTACGGAGATATCTTTTGCACTCAGCACCGAGATAAACGAACACTATGCATGTCTCTTCAGCTTCTTCCAGAGCAGGCCTGAACTCTGCCTTCAACCGCTCTTCCGGCGAGCGATTCTCTCCCATCTACCCCGCATCATACGGGAGGAAATACGCTACAGGCGCCGGCTCTCAAAGCTCCCCCAGAAATACCTTTATGCCATCCTTGCGGCCGAAATCGGCTCTTCCATGGTGTACAAACGGAATCAGGAGGCCTCCTTTGAAGATTCGATCCGTATTCACCTGACGAGGAATTTTCCTGCGATGGAATAACTGCTGAACAGCGTTATTATTGCAGACAGAACGATTTAATCGCTTAAAACGGAGGGTAGATAACGAAGATGATAAAATGGAAGCCTTTTCTGCATGGTCTTCTGCTGTTTATTTTCATTCCATGGTCGCCGCCGACGGCACTGGCAGAGTTCTACAGATACACCGACAGCAAGGGTAGCGTCTGCATGACGAACAAACTCGATACAGTCCCGAAAGAATATCGTTCCACCGTTAAGGTGATTCGAAACGGTAAAGAATCTACTCTCCAACAGTTGTCTGATGAGCCCCCACAGGCGGTTCAGGATCCTTCCCTACAGAAGCAGGAGAACGCACCTGCAGACACTCCTGTGCCAAAAGGGCGTTTAGGGCAACTGGCAGCCCGTTTCCCCTGGTTAAAGCCACTGCTGATCGTTGGCGGAATACTGACAGGATTCCTGTTGGTTGCCAGAATCACCGCACATCTACCTTCAGCGCAATTGGGAAAGATCATCTACCTCGCTTTCTTCCTGGGGGTCTTCACCTTTGCATATAAATCCTATGCCGACCATGTCTGTAACAGTTACTTCACCATTAAGCATAAGGTCGTTTCAATGTTCAAGAAGGCCAACGACCGCGAAGGCTTGCGACCGGCCGATAAGCCGGCCGCATATAAGGAAGAAGACACTCAATGACACCCAATCAACCAGGTATTTTCACTGCTTAAAATCGATGATGCCCCGCTAGCCAACAGTTACGAGGTTGCACAAGAGCTTGCATAAACAGAAAAAAGCGGCCAGCATAACAGCCAACCGCTTGTATTTATTGGTGCGCCAATATCGATGAAAGTGCGAACGGGTAAATTGATGTAAATTTGGCATGTTAGCCAAATCAAAGCTACACCGCGTCTTTGTATAATTGATAAGGTTGAATCAAAACGTCAGATGGAATACCTAGCATGCTATGAAGTTTCCTGACCATTTCCATAGTTAGGGGACGTTTCCGATTAAGCACTTCCGATACCCGTGCCCGACTGCCGACACACGGTTCAAGGTCACGGCGTGACAACCCCCTGCTTTCCAGATGGTGCAGAATCGCCTCGATAGGATCAGGCGCAGGTATGTTGAAATGTTTATCTTCATAGGCTTCGACAAGGGTAACCAACACTTCAAGCCTGTCACCTTCAGGGGTGTCGGGGACGGCATCTATCAAGCGTTCAATTTCATCAAGCACAGCCTGATAATCTGCCTCGTTTTTAATAGGTCTGATTTCCATCTGAATACCTCCGGTCAAATCGTTACTGCATCAATCTTGTCATAATCCCCATGAGTACCGACAAAGCGGATATACAGAATACCGTGAGTGTACTGCACAAGCACAATCAGTCGGTAACTGTTCCCTTTGATATTGAACACGACCCGGTTATTTGCCAGAAAACTGGCGTTACGATAAACGTCCTTGATCTCTGCCGGAGATTTCCACTCAGCGCGTTTGACATCGGAAAGCCATGCCTGTAGTGCCTGACGTGCGTCAGGATATAGCTCCCAGAATTCTCTAAGACATTTGCAAGAGATGACACACATGAAAGGATTATATCCTGCTCCCGAAATGGGAGCAAGCGGATTGTTTGCCATTAATCAGAAATACACCAAAAGGATTATACTGAACTATAGACTTTCCTGAATACAAAAGGACTCTAATCCTTGTTTGTTCATATGCTCAGGTTAAAAAACCAATTGGAGCCCCTACAATAATCATCAGAAGTCCGATGGCTTCCATATAAACATCTCCTTTAAGAGGTATACGTTGTGTCAAAATCTTAGCTTTTATTCTGTGAAATAGCCTTTTACTTCAGGCTGTTACGGCTTTACTGCTTGTCTCCCCCCTTGAAGTGCTGTAAGAC
>JAYSLX010000097.1:0-5988 GCA_043725245.1 Geobacteraceae bacterium
TGGTCTTTATGGTTGTTATTCGTCCTTGTTTTTAATTCGCCCTTATGTCTTTGATTTTAATTGGTTTTTAAGTTTCCGCGAAGCGGTTTAGTTCAACTCGTAATTGATCAGACCCGGCCATCCTCCCACCAAATCTGAATGCCTCTATAGTACTCTAAATATTTATTGACGTAACATACCAAATTAACTATTTATACTATAATGATCAATATTCCATTTTGGGTATTTAAAAGTCACTGGCCAACATGCCTGACATTTATACTCTTGATCTTTGAATCGGCTGAGAGGTTGATTATAAGATCAAGTTGAGTGGGTGTGAGTTCATTAACGCGTAATATATTTCAGCGTATGAAGAATGTCAAAGGAGATTGCATGCTTCTTATTCCAAATGCGGTGCTAACAAGTTATGTTGAGCACCTCAATAAACGTGGGGTTGCCACCGACCGCCATGGTGATTATAAAAAATGGCTACGATATTTTCTTGATTTCTGTGACAAATATCCAGTTCCTGAATCCAAATCCGAACGTATCCGACTCTTCTGCGAAAAACTGCAAGATAAGAAGCAGCCTGATAAACAGCGGCAGCAGGCCGCCCATGCCATCTCGCTATATTTTGAAATGATGCGTCATGGTCCGGGGGGTAATCTTCAACAAACCACAGCTCCTGTTGTGGGAGATCTTGCGAAGGTGGCGGTGTTGGCGGATAATGAAACTTTAACTCAGGATAAGTCTTCAAGCTATTCTGAAGAAGTACAACCGGTTCGTGTGAGGCGGAGTCCATCACACTATACTGAAGCTGGATACCAGGAAAAATCAAAATCACCGGAATGGGACGCTCTGCTTGCGACCATGGCGGCGGAAATAACGGTTCGCCATTATTCGCGCAAGACATTGAAAACATATGCTAACTGGTCGAGGCAGTTTCAACGTTTCTTAAAAGACAAACCGCCACAAGAGTTATCATCTGTCGATGTAAAAGAGTATATGACCTTTCTGGCAGTAAACTGCAAAGTCGCAGCATCAACTCAGAATCAGGCGTTTAACTCGCTACTCTTTCTCTTTCGCCATGGCCTGAAAAGAGAATTCGGTGAACTGCGCGATGTGCCACGAGCAAAAAAGTCGCTTTATATCCCGACAGTGCTCTCTCGTGAGGAGATTGACGCCATCTTGAACCAGCTTTCCTATCCGTATAATCTGGTGGTCAAAATACTGTTCGGTTGTGGTCTGCGGCTGTTTGAGGGGCTGCAACTGCGGGTACGGGATTTTAATTTCGATGTCAATATCCTTACGGTACATGGCAAGGGGAAAAAAGATCGTACAGTGCCATTGCCTGAATCGATCCTGCCGGAACTGAAGGCTCAGATTAACGTGATCAGTGAGCAGCATGACCGGGATTTGGCGGAGGGATACGATGGGGTGTTTCTTGATGATGCGGTGGAAAAGAAATATCCCAATGCGCCGAAAGAGTTCATCAACCAGTGGTTTTTTCCGCAAAAACCGCTGACGCTGGTAGCGGAAACCGGCGAAAGGCGGCGCTATCACCTTCATGAATCTGACTTACAGGAGGCGCTCTATCATGCAGTACGGAGAGCGAAAATCCCCAAGAAAGTCACTTCACATATTTTCCGCCACTCCTTCGCTACCCACCTGCTCCAGGCGGGCTACGACATCCGCGTCATTCAGAACCTGTTAGGACACTCCAGCTTGAAGACCACCATGATCTACACCCACTGCGTGCCGGTCAGGACGATAAAGGAGCCGAAGAGCCCGCTCGATTTGTGATTTTTGCACCCGAGGAATTCCGGGGATATTCAGCCCACTTCAACAATGCCGGTATCATATCGTATCAGGCTTCCAAGCTGTCAACTTCTCCCAAACATTCCCCGCTACATGCAAACAACAAAACTATAACCGCGCTGGTCTCACCGATTTGAAATCAGAAGTTTGCGCCGGTCCTCTCCAAGCACCCTCACCGGCGTCTTTGCTACCGATTTTAGCTGATCCAAGTCATTCGGCTTGATAAGCGCAACCACATGGCGCCCGGAGTCCCAGAGCTCGGGTAATCGGGACTGCTCCATGAACCAGGCCGACTGGTCGCCGATCTTCGCGCCGAATTCAAGCTCACCCATCCCCCCGGCTATCACAACCCGTCTCCTGGCGTAGAAGGGGAACCCCTGTTCGTACCCTACGCTCACCACCACCGTATCCGGGCCGGCAACATCCTTTACCATACGACAGAGCTCACGCGAACTCGCCTTCTTTTGAGACATTGCTGGAAAAACCGCGTGCGGAGCGACCAGTGACAACAGCAGGCCACCGGCTGAGAGGGAGAGAAAGAGTCGCAGGGGATCCTTGCGGCGGGCTGCAATAAAGACCATTACCCCTTCAAAGATAAAGACAGTGCCGAGAGCAAGCCCGCCCATGGGTGAGGCATAGGGCTTCGTATCCACGAAGGGATAGGCTATGGCGCCGATCCCGACTATACAGAGGATCGATGCAATAAGCATCCCGGTCCGCCTGGGGAGCTGTTCGCCCTCAATTGAACGGTTGAAGAGAAGCCCCACCAGCAGGGCAAGAGGCGCAAATACCGGCAGGATGTAAGGAATCAGCTTGGAGTTGGACTTGGAGAAAAAGAGAAAGATGAAACCTGCCCAGAGAATGAGGTAGACCAGAACATCGCCCCCCTTCTCTTTTCTCTCGCGCCAGGCCTGTATAAGAGCCTGCGGAACAAAAAACGACCAGGGAAGCATGGTCAAAAGCAGTATCGGTATAAAGAACCAGATCGACTGGTAACGGCCATGCACCTTGGTCAAAAAACGCTGAAAGTGTTCGCGGATAAAAAAGAATTGGAAAAATTCCGGATTCCGTTGTGATACCAGCACAAACCAGGGGGCAGAAACTGCCAGGAAGAGCGGAATGCCGGTCAGCAGCCGCATCTCTCTCATAAGCGACCAGCGGCGGCAGACAAGCATGTAGAGGAAGATCACGCCGCCGGGAAGAACCAGCCCGATAAGCCCCTTTGCAAGAACTGCCAAGGCTGCGAAGAGATAGAACAGGTAGTAGTAGAGCCCCTTTCTGCGCTCGTCAGGCCTGGATGCCAGAAGGAAACAGCCGATCGAAGCGGACATGCAGAATGTGAGGGTCATGTCGGTCAGGTTTATCCTGCCCTGCAACAGGAAGCCTGTTGAGGAACCGAGTATGAGTGCTGCCATAAGTCCTTCGCGTCGGCCGAAAAGCTTACGTCCGACATGATAGGTAAAAAGGACTGTCAGCAGGCCGCAGAGCGCCCCAGGCAGACGAGTGGCAAACTCGTTCTCGCCGAAGACCCTCATGGATATGACATTCAGCCAGTAGTGGAGCGGCGGTTTTTCAAAATACTTCACATAATTGAGAAGGGGGGTAACAAAATCCCCCCTCTCCAGCATCTCCCTCGGGATTTCACTGTAACGCCCCTCATCCGGCTCCATAAGAGGAAACTTCCCCAGGAACTGAAAAAAGGCGGCCCCAAAGATCAGGGCCAATACTGTCAGGTCCTTGCGTGCCGAACAGATCCTGGCGGTGAAAAATGTCATTATACGCTGCATTTCATCCCTTTCCTTAATTAACGCCTTCTGTTCCCTTCCATCTTCGGTAGAGCCAGTTCCACTGGGTTGGGTAACGGAGGATATGCTGCTCGATGCAGCGGTTCAGTCGTGAGGTGCCGTCAAGGATCCGTTCCTGATCTGAGCCCTCTTCGCTCATCTCCACTTCAGGATGAATCGTGACTATACTGCGACCCTTCTCCCTGTGGATGAAAATAGGTAACAGAGCGCCCTTCGACTTCATTGCCACCTTCACCGGCATCACGGTTGTCCATGCTGGCCGACCGAAAAAATCTGCCAAAATGCCGTGCGGAGGAGGCGTTACCTGGTCAGGCAGTATGCCGACAATGCCGTTTGCCTTGAGGAGCGTCAGTATCCCGCGAACAGACTGGTCCCGATAAATAACGCTGTTGCCGTGATGCAACCGTATCCTTTCAAGGAGTCTGTCGATGTACCTCTTTTTCATGGGGCGGGCAACAACGGCAACCGGGCTGTACGCAGCACCAAATGCAAGGGCCATCAGTTCCCAGTTGCCGCAGTGTGCGGTAATGAAAAGTATGCCTCGGCCCCTCGCCTTTGCCCGTTCATAGTGTTCAATCCCTCTGAATTCAACCGTTCTCAGCAGGCTGTTGTCCTGCCCGTAATAGAGTCTGCTCAATTCGGCAACCAGTATGCCTATGTTGATGAAGACCTCACGGATGATCTGTTCCGGTGAGGTCAACCGCTTATCCCATCCGTTTTGCTCCTGCAGGTAAGGGAGTAAAGCCGCAACCGTCTCATATCCGATACATCGCCACTTGCCCAGAAGGTGAAAGAGTGCCAGACCGAGATTCCCGCCCACCCATGTGGCGGCACGCAGCGGCAGCAGGACGAACGGAACCGTCAGGAGCATGACCGAAGAGACCCCTGCGGCCCAGCGGATATCCCGAATGTTCATCTGGATTTCCTCAGCAGGTCGTATTGCTCAATCGGGAATGCCGGGGAGAGACGTATCCTCTGATTTGGTTGTGCTACGTCAATCCGGCCCAGATCATCATGAAACATTTCCGCAATCCTCAACGTTTGGAGGCGCATGTCCCGCCCAAGCCATTCCACGGTATCGCCCACCCTGATCTGGTTGCGTACGGCAACCAGGGCAGTGCCATCCGGCATGGCCTTCTCCACCACCCCGAGGAATTCGTGACTGCGGATGTAACGGGAGTGGTACTCCTGTCCAACATCCTGAGGAACGCCGAAAGCAAAACCTGTGGTGTAGCCGCGGTGGCTTATCTTGCAGAGTTCTTCCAGCCACTCCGGGCGGAAGCGGTAGGAATCCCCTTCGGCATACAATCGGTCCAGAGCCTCCCGATAGATGCGAACCGTAGCTGCCACATAATGAATCCCCTTCATCCGACCTTCGATCTTCAGAGAAGCAACCCCTGCAGAGGCAAGTTCCGGCAGGTGTTCGATAAGGCAGAGATCCCTGGAATTGAAGATGAAGGTGCCTGACACGTCCTCCAATACAGGAAAATATTCGCCTGGACGGGTCTCTTCAACCAGTGAATAGCCCCAGCGACATGGGTGGGCACACTCACCCTTGTTTGCGTTGCGACCGGCCATGATACTGGAAAGGAGACAGCGTCCCGAGTAAGAGATGCACATGGCGCCATGAACAAACGCCTCCACTTCGACTGAAACCCGACTGACCGTCTCGCGGATATCGGCAAGCGACATCTCGCGTGCCAGGTTGATCCGCCTGATCCCCTGCCGCTCCCAGAAAAGCGCACTCTGCCAGTTGACGGTATTTGCCTGAGTGGATAGATGAAGCTCTCGATGCGGAGATATATCTTTCAGCATGGCTATAACGCCGGGATCAGCGACGATGCAGGCATCGAACGGCAGCGGAGCGGTCTCCTCAAGATATGCCTGAAGATCCTTAAGGTCCTGGTTTCCAGGGTAGGCGTTGACCGTCAGATAAACCCGTACCCCCCGGGCATGGGCATAATCGAGGGCCAGCTCCAGCTCCTCACGGCTGAAATTGCCTGCAAGGTTTCTGAGACCAAAGGACTTTCCCCCCATATAAACGGCATCCGCGCCGTAATGGATGGCTATCTTCATTTTTTCCATATTGCCGGCTGGGGCCAGCAGTTCGGGCTTCTTCATTGAACTCCTCAGCTCAACCTGGCGGCTCAGCCGCAGCTGGCGATCCTAGCACAATCACCTCGGCAAAGAAACCCAAAAGGGGCGCAAACACTTGACAAAGAACCGGAAGACGCTTTAATTATGGAAACTTTTCTGGATCGGGGGGATAATGCATTTCCCACTATGGCTCTGCGCCGGATTAGCGGGACTTCTGCTCGCAGGCTGCAGCTCCACGGACATCATCACCAAAAAACAGATGGAAACCGAGGCGCGGCTGGAGCAGGTC
>JAYSLX010000098.1:0-21464 GCA_043725245.1 Geobacteraceae bacterium
GATTTGCCAAGGGTTTGCGCAGTGGAGCAAGGAGCGAAGCAGCATAAACAGGGGGTGATCATGAAGCAGATAACAGATGCAGGTATCTGAAAGGGCCGCCAAATCAAGCGGCCCTTTCTATTTGTGCACCAGGCATGCAGCGAGGCACGTAAGTGCCTTATGTTCAGCGGATGAAGAGCTCAAGATATCGCGGCCTACCATTCTCAGGGGAAATGAGGTGTGGCCGTAAATTGCATCTGTCAGGGTTTCGTCTATACTCTGCATAATGGATCAAAATAAACCTTTGCAAAAAATGGAGGACGTCATGGCTTGTAATATCGAACAACACAAAATGCATATGTGTGCCCTCAAGTCCGAAAATAACGAGGATTGCATCAAAAGCCTCAGTGACAAGCCGAAAGTCGTATGCGGCAACTGCGGTGCTAAAGCCAATAGTCCCGAAAACGTCTGCTCCCCCCAGCAAATACCCTGACAAATTCTGGAACCACTTCATCCTTTATTGCTTTAAGCGGCCAATCGGCCGCCTTTTTTATTTACACGTGAAGGGCATCTGGTCAGCGGGTTACCCCTTGGTTGAGAGTGTGGTTGGTGGCCGGGATAATGCGGTAGCCGCGCTGAAGGACCAGCAAAAGGAGATTCCATGGGAAAGACAATTATTCGCATCATTCATTGCCTGTTGCTGGCAGCACTCACAGGTTGCGCGTATATCAATATGCCACTTATACAAAAGCCTAGCCCGTTGGAAGAGCAGGCGCTTGAGGGGGACGGGGATAAGAAAATCCTGCTGCTCGAAATCAACGGTAACATTTCAGAACAGGAAAAATCCGGTGGGCTGATTGGTCGTTCAGTGCCATCGATCGTTTCATATATTCGCGAATCTTTGCACAAGGCTGAACAGGATAATAACCTGGCCGGCATCATTCTACGGATAAACTCTCCAGGTGGGACCATTACAGCCAGTGACATTATCCACCATGACCTCACTGAATTCAAAAAGCATAAAAATATCCCGATACTTGCCTGCATCATGAGCGTTGGGACTTCGGGAGCTTACTATGTCGCAACAGCAGCCGATGAAATTACTGCACATCCCACGGCAATTACCGGCAGCATAGGCGTCATCATGGTGAAGTTCAACGTTGAAGGATTGATGGGAAAGATCGGTATTGAAGAGCAGACCATCAAGTCAGGTGACAAGAAGGATATATTGTCAATTTTCCGCAGGGCGACTCCCGAAGAGATCCTCCTTGGGCAGGAAATCATAGACCAGTTCTACGGGCGTTTTCTGGACGTTGTTATGGCTCGTCCCGGCAACACCCTGACCCGCGAGGCACTGCGCAAGCTTGCCGATGGCAGAATTTACACCGCAAGCCAATCGCTACAAGCTAAGCTGATAGATAAAATCGGTTATCTTGACGACGTAATAAGAGATTTGAGAAATAAAGTGGGCGATGAAGACGCTCGAGTTGTCACATACTACCGTTCCGGCAATTTCAAAGGGAGCATATATTCGGGCGCAGCAGATAAAGATGGTTTGGCGGAACTGCTGGGAGGAAGCATGGGTGCAATTTCGGGTGGAGGGTATATGTACCTGTGGAGTCCATGAAGACCGTCCTCATTCATCTGTTACAGTGAGCTTGGCATCTTCATGATATGGCAAATACGTAGAGCCCCCAGCCATTCCTGCGACGCTGATGTGCCATTGTAGCGTTCCTTGTATCCAAGCAATCAAGACGGACGTATAACTGGCTGTTAAAAGAGCTCCGTTTACCGAGGGGATTACCACGTGCCATCATCACCGTTCTCCCATGTTCAGTCATGTCTCAACGAAAGCCTTCAGCAGCTGCAGATCGACTCCAACCGCCGCGAGTACGGCATCCGATACGACTTGCTGACCTTTGCAGGCCCTGCACAGCTTGCTGAAGCCAGCGCAGAACGAAATGAACTGCTGCAGTGGCTGGATCAGCGCGCAGATTTCGGTTACGCCGGGACCAAGGTCGATTGTAACGGCCTCTCTCCCGGGTGCCGGCATTGCGGAGAAGGCAGTTGGTCCTGCCTCTTTGTCAATGGCCGCTGCAACGGGCACTGCTTCTACTGTCCCACTGCACAGGACGATGACGGGCCGCCGACCACCAATGGGCTGGTTTTCACCAGTCCGGAGGACTATGCCGCCTATGTGTCTGCCCTCGGATTCAGGGGGGTCAGCATCAGCGGCGGCGAGCCGCTGATGACGGCGGATCTGACCCTGGCCTACCTGAGTGCTGTTCGCAGGCGCTCAGGGGATGATGTTCATCTCTGGCTTTATACCAACGGAACCCTGCTGACTGCCGATCTCTGCAGCCGCCTGCGGGATGCCGGTCTAGACGAAATCCGCTTCGATCTGGGTGCTGTCCGTTATCATCTCAAAAAATTGCGCATTGCGGTGGGTTGCATCCCGACGGTGACGGTGGAAATTCCGGCGGTGCCGGAGGATGAAGAACTGCTGAAGCGGAAGATGGTTGAAATGGCCGAGGCCGGAGTCAAACACCTCAATCTGCACCAGATGAGGTTGACACCATACAACTTCGGCTTATTAACGGAGCGGGGCTATACCTTTCTCCATGGCGAAAAGGTCACGGTGCTGGGGTCTGAGCTCTGTGCACTGCGAATGGTTCGTTTCGGACTGGAACAAGGAATCCCCTTGCCGGTGAACTACTGTTCATTCCCCTACAAACGGCGCTTCCAGCACGCAGCTGCCCGGCGTCGTGCTGCCCTGACCGTCTGCTCTTCCGGTGAGGTGGTGACGGAGCCCGGCTATCTGCGGATCCTTTCAGCAACAGGTGTAGGCTACTGCGAGGCAGCTTTTCTGCAGAATCCTAGCTACCGCTACCCCTTTGAAAAGATCGTGCTGGAAACCGGACGAGCCCTGTATCTGGAACGACGGCCACTGACGCCGGAACTGAAACTGTCGGGTGCTGAACTGACTGCTTTGAAGGGGGGGCAACCCCCGGAGCAGGTAGCCCGGTTCGAACTGATTGAGAGGGGTTTAGCTGAGTATTTCTAATCCGCCGTCGTGGGACATGCGGAAAAAAACGGGGCATCGTTCTATGCCGATACCCCGCTTCAAACAATCCATCCGGCATCTCTTTAACAGGGATGGACTGCTGCACTGCCGACTACTCTGGGTGGCATATAGCGACGTTTCATATTCACACCTCCTTTCTGATAGTTATTATAACACGTTCCTTAAGGACAGGTAGTGTCTCCAGGCTGATATGCTAGCGTTGATGCCTGTTTTAAAACGATGTAAGTAGACAGGTCCCCTCCTTTGTAGGCCCGCACCTTGAAACAAGTGAGCCTTTAGCAACTAAGCACCTCCTATTATGTGGGAAAGATTACGTTTATGACGGTATTTTTTTGGCAGGAACACTGCCTTCTTCTGTTAAATCACCAAAATAAGAAGCAGCATAATTCATCTGGATAGCCGTAAACGGCTTTAATGTCTGAAGTTGGGTTTGAATCAATATTTAATATCGCAAAGATCTCGCCAGTTATCTGAGTATCTAAAAGAATAGAGTCAATTAATTACAAACTATTAATGCATTATATGAGTATTAATAGTGCATCATAATCCTTATATAATAAATTATAACTTATAAAATCCGGAGGTTCATTATTACTAAGTCATGCTGAGGAAAAAGTACAGCTCAAGTTTGAACAGTGTTGTGTGCTAACCGTAGTGGAGTGGTAGTTGGTTGCTGATTTTACCCTTAATGCGTTACACGGTAAATCATGAGAAAGCTGTTTGAAATTATGGGTATTTAGTGTTATTGATCGTAGGAGGCCTTATGCAACCGATCTTAGTGATAGCTGCAGTGAAACAGGAACTCTCGTACCTGCTGAGCGCCCTTACGGGTAATCAGCTGGAGGGACAGGCATTCCCCGAGGTCTATATGGGGCAGGCAGGTGATAGGCCGGTTCTGCTGGCCCTCTCAGGGATAGGCAAGGTAAACGCGGCCAGTGTTTCATCGGTGCTGCTTCAGAAGTGGGAGCCGGCACTGGTTATCAATACCGGCTGTGCGGGGGCCTACCCTGAGAGCGGACTCAGGGTTGGCGACCTGGCTCTGGCTGGCAGCGAACTCTTCGGGGATGAAGGTGTACTGACCACAGAAGGATGGAAGTCGCTCGAGTGCATCGGGATACCGATTCTGGAGAGGAAGGGAAATCGTTACTTCAATGAAATACCGCTCTCCTTTTCTGCTGCGGAGCAGGCGATGCGGCTCGCCTCTGCCTTTAATATCCCTATCCGTCGTGGTCGATTCGTAACGGTATCTACATGCAGCGGCACAACAGCGCGCGGCCACGAACTCTTTACCCGATTTGGAGGGATATGTGAAAACATGGAAGGAGCCGCAATTGCCCAGGTTGCCATGCAGTACGGCGTAGATTGCCTGGAGGTGAGGGGGGTCAGCAATATGGTTGAGGACCGGGATCTTTCGCGATGGGACATACCGCAGGCTGCTGAACGGGCCCAGCGATTCATACTCAGGTACATTGAGCAATGGTAGCCTTTTGAACACTGACCATCGAACCTTGAACCTGTCTTTGGGTTATTCGCCCTGTCCAAATGACACCTATATTTTTCATGCACTTGTAAGCGGACTGGTTTCATCTACTAGCAGGTTCACTGAAAGACTGGAGGACGTGGAGACACTCAACCGCTTGGTACTGGCCGGCGCGCTGGACGTGAGCAAGGTCTCGTATCACCTCCTGGGGCATGTCCGCGACAGCTATTGTCTTCTCCGTTCCGGTGGTGCGCTTGGGCGGGGCTGCGGTCCGCTGCTTGTGGCACAAAGGCAGATACCGCTTGAAAGTCTGAGGGGCGAGCCGATAGCCGTTCCTGGTGAGTTCACCACTGCCTGCCTGCTGCTTAAGCTCTTTGATGCTGGCTTTGACCGCTTGGTATTCATGCCGTTCCACGCAATCATGGGTAAAGTCGCCGAGGGGAAAGTCGCAGCTGGAGTGATTATCCATGAATCGCGCTTTACTTACAATGAAATGGGGCTGGTGAAGTTGCTGGACCTTGGGGAGTGGTGGGAGTCGTCGACCGGTTTGCCCATACCTCTTGGCGGGATAGTTGCAAAGCGATCTCTGGGAAGGGAGTGTTTGAAGTCCCTTGATCTGGAAGTGGCTGCCAGCGCAGCATATGCAAGGTCCCATCCGGAAGCTGCGCGGAGTTATATCCGCCGTCACGCTCAGGAGATGAGTGACGAAGTCTGCGATGCCCATATTGGGCTCTATGTCAACGATTTCACGCTCTGCCTTGGAGAGGAAGGGGTTAAGGCGGTACATGACTTAATGGAGCGTGCTGAAAAGGTGGGGTTGATCCCGCACTGTACCAATGACCTTTTTTCGGAGTAGGGTTTATACCCTAAGCACAATTTTGTCCGTACTATGGAGTTGCAACTCCTAAGCTGCCCGGAGAAAAGCCCTTGCCGGCATAGAAGAGGGATATGGAAGAAAGCGATCGCATCCGAGTGCTTCTTGTCGAAGATGACGAGGACGATTACATCATCACCAGGAAGCTCCTTGCCGAAAGCCGATGGGGGGTCTTTGATCTGGAGTGGATGTCGACCTATGAAAGCGCGCTTGAATTGATCCGTGCGAAACGGCACGATATCTACATCCTGGATTTCAACCTTCATGGACGTAACGGCCTTGAACTGATTCGAGAGGCCCGGATTTCAGGCTGCCGCGCTCCTATGATCGTGCTCACAGGTATAGACAACAGGGATATCGACCTGGAGGCGATGAAGGCAGGGGCTGTGGATTTCCTGGTAAAGCTGGAGTTGAACGCAGATTTATTGGAGCGCTCGATCCGGTACGCTCTCCAGCGGAGCCGTGCGGAGGAGACCCTTAGAAAGACCGCTGATGGGCTTGCAAAGGCACAGATGATAGCCCACATAGGAAACTGGGAGTGGAATATCCTGACTAACGTAATGTCATGGTCTGACGAGATCTACCGCATATTTGGGCTTTACCCTCAGGCGTTTACTGCTTCTTACGAGGCTTTTCTCAGAATTGTCCATCCCGAAGACCGCCCCCTGGTTAACTCCAAGATCAATGAGGCCCTGTATAGCAGCCAGGAGTACAGATTCGAGCACCGGCTGATCATCCCCTCAGGCGGTGAACGTATAGTTCATGAGCAGGGGGAGGTTGCCTTTGATGATAACGGGTCACCTCTGCTGATGGTCGGCACAGTCCAGGATATCACCGAACAGCGCCGATCCGAAAATGCACTCCGCTTGATGGAGCAGAAGTATTCCAAGGCGTTCCACTCCAGCCCTGATTGGGCGGTTATGACACGAGTGGCTGATGGCCGCTATATCGAGGTTAACGATGCATTCTTAAGCATAACCGGCTACACGCGCGAGGAGGTTGTCGGCCGCACCTCTATCGAACTTGGTATATGGGTAGATCCGATGCAGCGGGTGAAGATGCTCAAGTTCCTGGACGAGTTCGGAAAGGTCCGTAACCTGGAGGTCGAGTTCCGTATAAAATCCGGTGATGTGAGGATCATGCTCTGGTCGGCGGAAGTGATCGAAATCAACGAAGAGGCCTTCCTGATAGCCGTGGCCAGAGACGTTACCGAGCAGCGACAGCTGGAAAAGGACCTTCAGGAAAGCCAGGTCGAGCTGATGAGGAAGCACCAGGAGCTGACCAGGCTCTTTGCCCAGGTTGAGACCGTAAAGAAGGAGTGGGAAATGACCATGGACCATGTGGGGGATATGGTCATCCTGGCGGACAATGAAGGTAAGATCAAGAGGTGCAATCACGCGTTCCAGGATTTCGTCGGTCTAACTTACAGCCAGATCCTCGGCCGCGATTGGGTTGAACTGCTCCACCAGTATGACCTTATCACGGGCACGATCTTTCTTCAGAGCATCGAACTCTACCACGAGCCATCAAGTCGCTGGTTCGTCCTAAACCCCTATCCCTTCCAGGACAAGCAGCTTCAAGACATTTCAGGAACAGTAATAACTATTCACGATACAACTGAGCTAAAACAGGTATCTGCTCAACTGGAGACCGCGATCAGTGAGCTTGAGGCCAAGAGACTGTGTTGACGTACGTGCTGACCAGTCCACCGGTCTGCTCTAAAGCCGTGGGCGAAAAAGTTTCACCCCTCCCTTTTTAGCCATTAAGGTTGACGTCAGATCAATTATTCTGATTAATATCAATATCTTGCGACTATTGCCCTCCATTTTACCTTGACCTTCCCCTGTAGTGCGTGCTATAAGACAGCCTCGCCCAAAAGGAGGTGCGCATGGCGCCTGTGAACCTGCGGGTCAGCTTGGTTACGGCAATCGTTGCCAGCCAGCTTTTCCTGCTGCTCCACACACTTCCTGTGCAGGCCGAAACTGTAGCAGCAGATAGTGGTCACGCGCAGAGTGCCGAAGAGGCACAGCCGGTAAGCAAGGGAGACGAGGGACGCGCCTCGTACTACGCCAAACGGTACAAAGGCAGACGGACAACATCGGGTGCACGCTACAGCCCCGAAAAAATGACGGCGGCTCATTCCACACTCCCCTTCGGGACCAAGGTCAGGATTATCAATCTGGCCAATGACCAGGAGGTTGTGGTAACAGTGAATGACCGCTGTAAACCCCGCAAAAAACCCTTCATAGACCTTTCTCGGGCGGCCGCCAGGCAACTCGGTTTCCTTGGAAAGGGGTTGGCGAGGGTGAAGATCATCCCGCTGGAGGATGATGAGGGCTAGCAAGAGAAACAACAAATTCAAAGGGCGAAAATGGAAACGGCCGGGGATTCACTCCCCGGCCGTTTCTGTGTGGTTCCGTATTGTTGTTGTGTAACGCCGTATACCCAATAGCGGATGGTATCTGCTCCTATGGGGTCTTGGATTTTGCGGAGGACTTAGCCTTTGGTTTAGTTTTGGTCGGGCTCTTTTTCGACTTTTTCGTTTTTTTCGACTTACTCTTCTTGTGTTTCTTAGGCTCAGAGGATAGCTCGTCGCGAATGTTACTGAGAAGCACGGTCGGTTCTTCGAGGGACGGATCAGCCTGCTTGGCTGCCTCCAGGGCCTCCTTGGCTTCTTTGATGTGACCTGTCTTCATGTAAGCCCGGCCCAGGGCATTAAGGGCCTTTGCATGGTCCTCTTTGAGGTTGACGGCCTCCTTGTAGGAGGCAAGGGCCTCCTCGTAGCTTTTTTTAAATTCATAGACAAGGCCCAGCTTGTAATGGCTGTTGGCATCCTTGGGGTTCATCTCTACATTTTCTTTCAGTAAAAATATTAGTTCGTCGTAGTTCTTGTTTTTGACATAGATCGCAGTGAGGGCATTTCGTGCCTCTGCGTCGTCCTTCTTAAGGCGAAGGACTTCTTTAAACTGTTTCTCGGCGTCATCGCCAAGGTTGTGTTTTCGATAAAGGAGCGCCAGTTCTCTGTGTGCCTCAACGCCTTCAGGTTGGAGCTTGAGTGCTTCTGAGTAAGAGGCGATCGCCTCCTTGGGATCCTTGGACAGACTCTGAATCCTCGCAAGTCTTATATACAGCTGGGTATCGTCCGCTCTCAGTTTTAGGAGCTCTCGGTACTGTTCGGTTGCCTGGGTTGAGCTGCCACGGGCGGCATAGATCTCTGCCAGCCTGTAGCGAGAGTCTGCATGGTCCGGCGCGCTCTTGATTGCCTGTCGGTATTCCACTACAGCCTCGTCGACGAGACCCTTCTTTTCAAAGATCTGTCCGATCTGGTAATGGAGTGGAGCGTTCACTCCGTTGAGGCGGAGTACCTCCCGGTATTCGGCTATGGCATCATCAGATCGCTCACTTGCAGACAACGCGTCCCCAAGTTTTTGGTGCGCGTCGGGCAAGTCAGGTCTGAGCTTGACAGCTGACTGATATTCGGCCAGCGCCTTCTCGAACCTCCGTTCTGCCATGAAGACGTCACCCTTCCGGATATACTCAAGGTGGAGGTCGGGTGATGGTTTTGGAGGAACACCTGCCAGGAGGAACTCGTAATCTGCGGATTTTCTGTCGCCCATCCGATCGTAAAGTTCTCCAAGGCGTTTGTGGATTTCTTTGTTATGGGGGTTTGCTGTCAGGGCCTTTTTCAGCTCGTCAAGGGCCTTGTCGTATTGATTGCGGGAGATGGATATCTCGGCAAGCCCCAGACGGGCTGCCTCGAATGCAGGTTGTGAAAAAAGTGCCCTGTTGTATTCGGCCTCTGCGTTTTCAAGCTGACCTTGTTGCACGTAGACCCTTGCTAGGTCGACGTGAAGTTGAGGGTCTGCCGGTAACGACTTGAGCGCCTCGCCGAGGTGGTACTGGGCCAGGGGATAAATCTGCCGTTCGGAGAATATCTTGCCTAATCCTCTATGGTAGATGGGAGAGGGATTGGCATTGACTGCCCTGGTAAGCTCCACGGCTGCCTCATCCATCATCCCCTTTTCAATGTAGATAAGCCCAAGGCTGCCGCTGGCCAATGAGAATGCCGGGTCGAGCCGGAGCGACTCTCGGTACTCGGTGACAGCACTGCCACGGTTTCCGGCGGCTTCCATCCTGCGTCCCATGATATAGCGCCCGGCTGCTCCTTCCGGACAGATCTGACCGGCACGTGTCTCTGCCGCCGCCCGTTCGGAATCATCGGAATTGGCGGCCTTTTCCAGGATCTCGCGGGCCTCGCCGCATTTGTCAGAGCTTGCGAACCCCCAGTTGAAACCGCAGGTGAACAGGGCCAGGAGTCCTATCGAAATCAGCTTCAGAGGTCGTTTCATGGTCGCCTCGCAGTGGTTATTGGTGCAAAAGAAAACGCAGTATACATATCATAGGCTGTGAATTCAAAGGTTTTCGGATCTGTTGACCCAAAGGTGTGCTGCCATGGGCGTTTCGGCCCCGGAGAGCTCTCCCGCGCCTTGACTTTCGGGGCAAAGATGGTTAAATCATCTGAGTCAATATGTGTAATTGTAATTTCCAGGGGTTGTTGACAGCTCCTTTGTGGGGGTAGAGATGCCCGTCATTCCTAAAGATCCACTCGATTGGCTGACGCTTTTCCGTCAACAGGTGGACGTGATCTTCAATCATCTCTCCAGCCCCGAAAGACTGAGAGGGAAGCAAGAGAGTGCATATCTCCCCTTGGTGGATATCTTTGAGACAGCGGAAACCTATGTGGTGGAGTTTGAACTCCCCGGGTTTGACCGCTGCGATTTGAGGCTCTCCATCTGCTGCAATACGCTGCTGCTGGAGGGGGTCAAACGTAAGGAACAGAATCGGCGAGGCTTCCGCTTCATCAGGGTTGAGCGACACTTCGGACATTTTTCACGGATCGTCGAGATCCCTCCCAAGGTTGATATCCAGGGTGTTCATGCTAGGTACGACAAGGGTGTGCTGTCGGTGACCTTCCCCTGTCTGCAAGACAAGCAGATGGTAATCCGCGACGTCCATATCGAGTGATAAGATTATTTCAAGGAGAAGCAATTCATGGAAAACAACAAGCAGCAGGAAGGCGAAGAGCTGAAGATACCTGACGTGCTGCCGCTTCTTCCGGTGCGGGACGTGGTGGTTTATCCCTACATGATCCTGCCGTTATTCGTAGGCCGGGAGATATCAATTGCCGCAGTTGACCATGCACTTTCCGGTGATCGCCTCATCTTTCTTGCCACACAGAAGGAAGTGGGAGACGAAGACCCCGAACCAGAGGCCATCTACGAGGTCGGGACGGTGGCGATGATCATGCGGATGCTCAAGCTCCCGGACGGAAGGGTTAAAATACTGGTACAGGGGCTAACCAAAGGTCGGATCACCGAATACCTCTCCTCCCGACCCTACTATTCCGTGCGGCTGGAAAGGATAACTGAGCCTTCTGATGAAGAGGCCTCGCTTGAGACCGAGGCAATGATCAGGACCATCAAGGAGCAGTTGAACAAGATTGTCTCCCTGGGAAAGGTCATATCTCCGGAGGTCATGGTCATTGTGGAGAACATGCAGGATTCCGGGAGTCTGGCTGACCTGGTGGCCAGTAACATCGGTCTCAAGGTTGAGGATGCGCAGAAGCTTCTGGAGATATTCGATCCCATCGAGCGACTGAAAAGGGTGAACGAGCTTCTCAACAAGGAGTCCGAGCTTCTCGACATGCAAGCCCGGATCCAGTCTGCCGCCAAGGAGGAGATGGGTAAAAGTCAGAGGGAATACTATCTCCGTGAGCAGCTCAGAGCAATCCAGCAGGAGTTGGGTGAAACCGATGCCCGTGCCGAGGAGATCGCCGAGCTCCGCAAGTCTATCGAAGCTGCAAAGATGCCCGAACCTGTCGAGAAGGAAGCCCTGAAACAGCTGAGTCGCTTGGAGCAGATGCACCCGGATGCAGCCGAGTCAGGTATGCTCAGGACCTTCCTTGACTGGATGGTGGAGCTTCCCTGGTCCACGTCGACCCGCGATTCCCTGGAGATCAAGAAGGCCAAGAAGATCCTTGACGAGGACCACTACTACCTGGACAAGATCAAGGAGCGGATTCTGGAGTTCCTGGCAGTACGCAAGCTGAAAAAGACCTCGAAAGGGCCGATCCTCTGTTTCGTGGGCCCCCCCGGAGTCGGGAAGACCTCTCTGGGGAAATCCATCGCCCGCTCCATGGGGCGAAAGTTCGTCAGAATATCACTGGGAGGTGTTCGTGACGAGGCGGAGATCCGCGGCCACCGCCGCACTTACGTCGGTGCCCTGCCGGGACGTATACTGCAGGGGCTCAAGCAGGCCGGTTCCAACAATCCGGTATTCATGCTGGACGAATTGGACAAGCTCGGCTCAGACTTCCGCGGTGACCCCTCGTCTGCGCTCCTGGAGGTATTGGATCCCGAACAGAACTTCATGTTCTCGGACCACTATATCAATTTGCCTTTCGACCTCTCCAAAGTGATGTTCATAGCCACGGCCAACCAGATGGATACTATTCCGGGTCCGCTACGCGACCGGATGGAGGTTATCTCTCTGGCCGGATACACTGAGGAGGAGAAGCTTCAGATTGCCAGACGCTATCTCGTCCCCCGCCAGACCAAGGAGAACGGCATTTCGGCAAAATACATAACCATCACTGACGAGGCGGTTAAGTCGGTCATTTCCAAATACACCCGCGAATCAGGACTCAGAAACCTGGAGCGGGAGATAGGCTCCATCTGCCGGAAGGTGGCACGCCGGGTTGCAGAGGGGGAGAAACGGCATTTTTCGGTCAATGCCACGGCAGTGCACAAGTATCTCGGCCCTCCCCGGTACCTTCGCGAGGAGGAGATGGATAAAAACGAGATCGGCGTGGTAACGGGCCTTGCCTGGACTCCTGTCGGAGGAGAGATCCTTTACGTAGAGGCGCTCGTCATGCAGGGGAAGGGGGGGCTCACCCTTACCGGCCAACTTGGCGACGTGATGAAGGAGTCGGTTCAGGCAGCGCTTTCCTGGATCAGGGCCAAGGAAAAGGAGCTTGGTCTTTCCGAGGACTTTTTCCACACAACAGAGATTCATGTCCATGTTCCGGCAGGAGCCATCCCGAAGGATGGTCCGTCTGCCGGAGTTACCATGGCCACGGCGCTGGTCTCTGCACTCACCAAGATACCGGTCCGTAAGGATGTAGCCATGACCGGCGAGATAACCCTGCGCGGGAAAGTCCTTCCTATCGGGGGGCTCAAGGAGAAGATTCTTGCGGCTGTTCGTGCAGGGGTTACAACCATAATCATTCCTGAGCAGAATCTGAAAGATCTGGAGGATGTAGCAAAGAACATCCTTAAAAAGGTTACAATTGTCCCTGCCAAGCAGATTGACGATGTGCTTCGGGTGGCACTGGAGAGCTATCCTCCGGCTCAGCCTGCAGCGGTAAAACCACCTGCCCCGGCCAGGAAGTCGGTAAGGCGTGCCGCAGGAACCGTGTCTGGTGGAACGGCTTGAATCTCCGCTCCTTGGGAGAATTCGGACTTATCGGCCGGATTGCTTCGCAGGTCATGAAGGGGGAGGGGGTCAGCTGCGGGATAGGGGATGATGCTGCGTCGCTGGAGCCCACGCCTGGCGCCCTTCAACTCATTACCTCTGATATGTTGCTTGAGGGGGTACATTTCGACCTTGCCTACACGCGCCCTGAGCTACTGGGGCGCAAGTCACTTGCGGTAAATCTCTCCGACATGGCTGCCATGGGTGGGAGGCCTCGCTGGTTCCTTCTCTCTCTTGGGATTCCGGACTCCATTCACCTTGATTTTCTTGACTCTTTTGTAAAGGGGCTGTTGGAGATGGGTGCGGAGTACGGAGTCACGCTGGTAGGAGGGGATACATGCTCATCAAAAGGTGGACTGGTCGTCAGTATAACGCTGATAGGGGAGCAGTCCCCGGATAAGGTGGCATATCGCAGAGGTGCCAGACCTGGGGATATTATCTGCGTCACCGGAACACTGGGCGATGCTGCATTGGGCCTTGCCGAACTCCGGGGAGGATTGAGTAGCGGCCAAGCGGTTGACCGCCACCTCGATCCGGTACCACGCTGCGGCGAGGCAATGCTTCTGGCCGAAGCAGGACTCCCCACGGCCATGATCGACGTGAGCGACGGACTCCTTGCAGACCTGGGGCACATCCTCGAACTCTCGGCTGTCGGCGCCCGGGTCGATACCGGGCAGATACCCCGTTCAACCCATTTTTGCGACGTTGCGGCAGATTTTGCCGCTGATCCCCTGCAGCTGGCACTTGCCGGAGGTGAGGATTACGAACTGCTCTTTACTGTTGACCCTGAGCGCTGGGCTGAAGTGGAGAGCTGCCTTCTGGGCAGGCTCCAGGTAACGGTGGTGGGAGAGATAACAGCGAACAGGGCTCTTCAAGTTATTGCAGCTGATGGGAACCCGTATCACCCCGCAAGCAGTGGCTTCAATCACTTCTGACCCTACAAAGCAATCAAGATTAAAAGATATGGACATCCACCTTGCCAATAGCATCCTTGACGATGTTTCAGCGTCTGATATTCAGCTCGCAGACATGGAGATCATCCGGTGTCTGCTTGCACAACGGACCGGATTCAGTCTGTACAGCTACAAGGACAAGTGCATCAGGAGGAGGATTGCCATCCGGATCCGGGCGACTCACTGTGGTTGCGCTGGCGACTATTGCCGTCTGCTTGAGCAGGACGACAAGGAAATTCTCAAGCTCTTCAAGGTTCTCACAATTCATGTGACCCATTTTTTCCGCAACCCTTCGGTCTTCAAAAAACTGCGCGAAGAGGTCATTCCTGCTCTTTTCGATGGTGCCGACGTTGAGGGGGAGGGGCTTACATTCTGGAGTGTAGGGTGCGCTACAGGTGAGGAGCCTTACACCCTTGCCTTGCTACTCAAGGAATACTTTGGGCACCTGATTGCCCGAAAGCCGGTAACTATCATTGCTACCGACGTCAATGGCGAGGTTCTTGATGCTGCTCGCCAGGGTTTGTATGGAGCTGAACGGCTTGCCGAGATCCCTCAGGAGCTTCTTGATCGAAATTTTGTCCCGGAACACGGGCAATTTCGCCTGAGTGCCGATGTTAGAGGCATGGTGAACTTTTATCAGAGCGACCTGTTTTCGGGAGAGTCATTTCCACGGAGCGACCTGATTCTCTGCCGAAATGTCCAGATCTATTTTGAGCGAACTCGGCAGGAGGAGTTGCTCAAGGGATTTTTCAAAGCCCTGGCAGGGGGTGGGTTTCTGGTTCTGGGAAAGTCGGAGACTATGGTGGGAAATTCTCGCAGTATGTTCCAGTCAGTCTGCCCAGTGGAAAGAATCTATAGGGCCGTGAGAAACGAATTGCGAAATGTGAGAAGCAGTTATGTCTGACATGTTGAGTCTTTTAGTGGTAAGGAGGCGGATATGCATATCCCTATAGGATACAAGTTCATTATCGGCAGTCTGGTGGTTGTCGCAACGGTTGCGTTCGTACCCAACGTTATCCAGCAGCTTGGATATGCACCTGAGATAACCACTGTCCTTTCCTATGTGGTAGCAGTCACCATCGGGCTGATCCTTGGCTGGTTTATCTCACGTCGGGTGAGCAGAAACATCGCGATCCTGACCGCTTCCACTGAGTCGATCAGTGCGGGTGACCTGACCAGTGACATCACCTTAAGCACGTCCCGTTTCCCGGACGAGACCCATGATATGGCCCAATCTATCAACCTCATGGCTGAAAGCCTGAGATCCCTGGTTCGGCAGATCCGGGAGACCTCCAAGGGTGTTGCCGAGGCAGCTAAGACACTTTCATCAACTGCCCTCGAAATAAACGCTTCCACCGAGGAGGTGGCCCAGACCATCGAGCAGATCTCCCGCGGAGCAGAGACCCAGGCTGAAATGGTATCAAGGAGTTCCAGGGTGATCCACGAAATGGCCATTTCAGTGGAACTGGTCGCCAAACGGGCCAAGGAGACGGCAAAGGCGGCACGCGACACCAGCATCACTGCAAAGCGGGGCGGGGAGCTCGCCAATGATTCCCTTGAACGGATGAAGGGATTCTACGATTCTGTGGAACTGACCAGCCAGCTCTTTCTGGCCCTGAACAAAAAACTCCAACAGGTCGGAAAGATCGCCGATATCATCCTCGATATTTCTCGACAGACCAATCTCCTTGCTCTGAACGCCTCCATAGAGGCTGCTCGTGCCGGCGAATATGGAAAGGGTTTTGCTGTAGTTGCCGAAGAGGTCCGCAAGCTTGCCGACGGGACAGGTGCTTCTGCTACTGAGATCGTCGCACTGATCTCCGCCATCAAGGAAGACGGTCAAAAGGTAAACGAAACCATTACCTCCAGTTCACTCTCCATTAATGAGGGGAAGAAGAATATCGATACCACTGCAATGGCGTTTCGGGAAATCCTGGCAACAGTGGTCGAGACCGAGCGGAAGGCCAACAGTATTGCTGATCTCTCCCAGATGCAGAACGAAGGGGCCGAGAAGATGGTCAGTATGGTGGACGAGATTGCCAGGGTGGCTGAAGACAATGCTGCATCCACCGAGGAGGTTTCAGCTGCCACAGAGGAGCAGTCGGCTGCAATGCAGGAGATGGCCTGTGCCGCACAGGAACTTGCCAGAATGTCCGAAGAGATGATGAAGTGCGTGGAGCGGTTCCGTATCGCTTCGGACTCAGGCAACCACTCTTGATAACTCCATCGGGCCGATTGCTGGTTTTTCGCCTTGGGAGCAGGCTCCTGGCTCTTGACTTGGCCACGGTATCCGAGGTTACGGAATTGCCTGCTACATGGCCGATCCCACTGGCTCCCATCAGTTTCATCGGGGTGATGAACTCACATGGCAGCCTGCTGCCGCTTCTTGACTTGTCGTCCTATCTTGGTGCCGGTAAAGGTGCAACCGACGGGAAGGCACTGGTTATTGACCGGTGCATCGGCGATCTTGCCCTCTATGTGGACGGAGTAGAACGGATAGTGCCGGCAGGTGAGGCAACCTGTCTTCGCGAAGCCGAAGGACCGCTACAGGAAGGGGTATTGGCGATAGACGGCAGTGAGGTGCTTCTTCTGAAGATCTCCGGGCTGCTTGAAGCCATTGAGTCGGACCTCCAGGCGATCATTCACACCTCGCACGCATCCCAGGAGGACGCTACCTGACATGGATATGTCTCAGTACCGGGAGCTCTTTCTCAGCGAGTCGCGGGAACATCTGCAGGGCCTGAATGACCTGGTTCTCGCACTGGAAAGGTCGCCATCTGACCAGGATGCCATTAATTCCCTGTTTCGTGCTGCCCATTCGCTGAAGGGGATGGCCGCCTCTATGGGCTATAACTCCATTGCCGAGCTTGCCCACAAGATGGAAGACCTGATGTTCCGGGTCAGGGAGGGAGAGCTTTTATTTGAGAGTGGGATTGCCGGGCTTCTCTTTGAGGGAGCCGACATGCTGGAGTTGCAGCTGAATGATGTTGCTGAAGATCGGAACTTGGAACGCGATATCGGCTCCCTTGTCCAGCGGCTCACGGACTACACTCCCTCAACTGCTGGAGCAGAGCCTCCTCTTTCACCGCAACCGGTGCCGCTTGCAGCAGGACAGGCACCGCAGACCCAGCACTCGCTCTCCGGTCGTGAGCCCTTCCAAACGGTGCGGGTCAGGACAGAGATCCTGGAAAGGCTTATAGACACCACCGGGGAGCTCTTCACAACCAAGCACCGTCTTCAGGATATAAGCCGCGATTTGTCTCTCCCCCGCCTCAATGATTCCCTGCAGGACCTGACCAGACTTCTCCGTGAGCTGCACGAGATGGTGATGCATGTCAGGCTCATGCCCTTTTCATCCCTTGCGGAAAGGTTCCCTCGACTGGTCCGTGAACTGGCACAGAATAGCGGAAAGGAAGTGTTTTTTGCTGTCGAGGGTCGGGAGATCGAGCTTGACAGGGGAATATTGGAGGAGCTTGCCGATCCCTTGATCCATATACTGCGTAATGCGGTTGACCATGGACTGGAAACGTCTTCGGAGCGTTTGGCTGTCGGGAAGGGGGTGGTTGGCAGACTGACGCTTTCTGCCTGTCGGGAGAAAGACCATGTGATTGTGGCCGTTGTGGATGATGGCCGCGGAATGGACCCGGAACGCCTTGTTTCCATTGCAGTGCAGCAAGGGATAATAAGTGCTGAAGAGGGGAGGGGGTTCTCTCCGCGTGATGCGTATATGCTCACGTGCCTACCCGGCTTTTCAACGGCGGCAAAGGTCACGGATATCTCGGGCCGAGGTGTGGGGATGGATGTGGTCCGGGCCACCGTCCAGTCCCTGGGTGGGGCTCTTGCAATAGAATCGGAGAAAGGGAATGGAAGCAGGATAACACTCACTCTTCCACTCACCATTGCGATAATAAATGTCTTTCTCCTTAAGGTTTCCTACCTCACGCTTGCGGTGCCCGTGACAGGGGTGCTCAGGACCGTTGAACTGAAGCGGGATCAGGTGCTGATGCGAGGTAAACAGGCAACTTTCCTTCTTGACGATGAAGATATACCGCTGGTCAGCCTCAAGCGAATGCTTGGACTTCCCCTGTCACCGTCAGCTATCGAGTATCTACCGGTAATCGTTACCGAGGTTAAGGGGCGCCGGATCGGGGTAGCGGTGGACCGTGTCATGGGGCAGCGTGAGGTGCATGTAAAGCCGCTGGGTGAACCTCTTAACCGATTACGAGGACTTGCCGGCGGCGCAATACTCGGTGATGGAGAAGTGATTTTTCTTCTGGATCTGCCTACGGTGCTGTAGAGGTCGTAACCCTGAATAGTGAGCGGTGCATGATCTGTTCGATTTCTGCTGTTCACGGAAGTTCTTGCACGGCGTATGCAGTTGTGGCACAATTCACCCTCACGGGGAGGCGCATATGATTAAAATACGGTCTTTTTTTGTTGCGCTGGTGCTGTCTGTCGCATCTGCTGCCACACTTGATGCGGCAACTGCAACCCCTCAGGTCGCCATTGGTCTGCGGGATGTTATCGATACGGTAGAGCAGTCTTTTTCCGACAGCAATCGGTACGGTGATGGAGATGAGTTCCTGGTAGATCTGACCGCCGATTTCGTTCAAAGGTTGATCCTCACAGGAAATAAACTTTCCGGAAATCAGCAGCGAGAACTGCGGGCCGATGGCCAGCTTTCCCTGAAAAATGCCGATTACAAGCGAAATGAACCGTTGAAGTTCCGCTTTGAGTATTTTCGGCCGACCACCCACGAAATAATCTCCGATGGAAGCACTCTCTGGACCTATCTTCCCGAGAATCGACAGGTTATTCTCAGCGATATGACCTCCTTCTTCGAACCTCGAAATTCGGATCCCGCAAGAAACCGGGGTTTCAATTTCCTTCAGGGGCTTCCCCGGATATCCAAGGACTTCTTTATTAGCTATTCCACACAGGGGCGCGACATGGATGGCAACTACATCCTGGAGCTGACCCCTATCCGTCAAATGGAGACGATCCAAAAGTTGTTCATGGTGGTCAGTATGGATTCAGTCAGGCGGTATGTGCAGAATGGCAGGAAGATCATCAATCCGGTGAACAGGAACAACCGTAAGGCCGACCTGATTCGCCAGGAGCAGGCCTTCCCTATTCTCTCCACCACTGTGATCGATCCACCGGGGAACTCAACCACCATGGAATTCAGTAACATACGGGTTAACATGGGGCTGCCGAACCTGCTGTTCACCTTTGACATCCCTGCAGATGTCCAGGCTGTGAGGCCTCCGGGAAGTCGCTGATCTTTGAGCTGTGTAGTAGGGCGACATAATCCGGTGTCGCCTTTTTTGTGAAACGGGAGGCTCTGAATGTTTCATGCTTTTAAGCTTGCCGCAGCGATGCTGTTTCTGGTGGTTGGGCCCGTTGCCGCAACTGAGATCACGGCTCCCCCTGTTAAAAGGGCAGATGTCGCACTTAAAGAGGTTGTGGCTACCCTGGAGGAGGGGTACCGTCTGCTAAAAGATCTGCAGGCTGATTTCAGGCAGAAGACAACTATCACTGCTCTCAAGCGTGAAGAGAAGGGGAACGGCGAGCTTTTAATCAAGCGCCCGGCCAGTGGTGCCGCCATGTTTCGCTTTGATTATAAAAAGCCTCACCAGCAGATTGTTTCCGATGGGAAGCAGGTCTGGTTCTACATGCCGGAGAACAAGCAGGTTATGATCAGCGATGTGAAGACGATGCTCGCTCAAGGGGGGGTTGCCCTCAACTATCTTACCGGTATGGGCACTGTGTCGCGGGACTTTGCCATCAGTTTCTCGGGCAACGGGCGTGATGCAAAAGGGAATTATCTGCTGGAGTTGGTGCCGAAGAAGGGGGGGCAGGCATTTGCCAAGCTCCAGTTGACCATTTCAGCGGTTGCGGTGGATACGTACCATGGTAGCGGAAAGGCAGAGGAGCCTTTCCCCATTGTTTCTTCAGTGGTCGTTGATCAGATGGGGAACCGGACTTCCATTGAGTACGTCAAGGTCAGGACTAACCTCGGGGTCGCTAGCGAGCGTTTTGCGTTCAAGGTCCCCTCAGGTGTCGAAATAATAAAACCATAGATTCCCGGATAGCAGCAGATGGACTTTTGGCGAGGCCATTAAGGAGGAGACATGCCGTCGTTTGATATTGTTTCAAAAGTAGACATGCAGGAGGTTGATAACGCGGTCAACCAGAGCGTAAAGGAGATTGCCCAGCGCTACGACTTCAAGGGGTCCAAGTGCGAGATCACCCAGGAAAAAGAGTCGATCAAGGTGCTGGCAGATGATGATTTCAGGCTGAAGGCTATCATCGACATCCTGCAGTCCAAGTTCTTCAAGCGCGGCATCTCCATCAAGGCGCTTCAGTATGGCAAAGCTGAAAACGCCTCCGGCGGCATGGTTCGCCAGATAATCACCATCCAGCAGGGGGTCTCCAAGGAGAAGGGGAAGGAGATCATCGCTGTCATCAAGGAGAATAAGCTTAAGGTCCAGGCCCAGATCCAGGATGAGCAGGTGCGGGTAACCGGCAAGAACCGGGACGACCTGCAGGAGACCATTGCCCTGCTGAAGGGGAAGGATCTGGAGATCGAGATGCAGTTTGTGAATTTCAGGGAGTAGGGCTGAAAATGCTTCCTTGACCATTCAGCATAGGATTATTCCCATTTGCATTTCTGTCACGGCATGGTAAACACAACTCATTGAGATATAACGCTATGAGTGATAATTTGAATATAACCTATAATGGCAGGTTGTTTGAATTTACCCGTCCTCTTGAACTGACTCCTGAATTTGACGAGACAACGCAGTTGTACTGCATTGAAAAACCGGAACTGGGGATTGACGTCTACGCCTACACCCGCGATCAGCTTGATCTGGAGCTTAGAGAGCAGATAGCTTTTTTGTGGGACACCTACGCGATGGCTGCTGATGAGGAGTTGACCGGGGCGGCGCTTGCCGTAAAGCAGAACCTGCTTGGCGTACTCCGGGAGGTGGTCGGTGCAGCGTGACAAGCGGCAGATTGAAGCGAGCCTTGTCGCAAAGGGATTTGAACGACAGGAAGGCGACCACCATTTCTTTTGCTACCGTGCAACAACCGGCAAGAAAACGATGGCCTTCACAAAAACCAGCCACATCCCTAAAATGAAAGCTATTACCGATGAGCTGCTGAGCAGAATGGCAAAGCAGTGTAAGCCGAACAAACAGAAGTTCATAGAGTTGATCGATTGCCCGCTTGACCGGCAGGGGTACGAAAAACTGCTTGCAAGCCAAGAACTTTTATAGATGATGTTCGTGTAACTTCGTAACTGAAAGCTAAGGCCGTTCCTCTATGGGCGGCCTTTTGTATATTGAGGACAATGCCCAAAATCATTACTAGATTATCATTGGGCACTCTTCGTTGCGTTGGTTGTTATCATGAGGATGCTATATTTGATTTCCTTGTTGTGGATGGCCCGGTAGGAGTCTAGGAGTCTGTCGGGCTTTACATCATCAAGTCCGGCATATCCGTTGTTTTGGTTGTTAGTGTAACGCATTAATATTGTTGATGTAGCTGCTGTTT
>JAYSLX010000099.1:0-20417 GCA_043725245.1 Geobacteraceae bacterium
TCCTCTCCACCGGCGAGAAGGTGCCGCCGGAGGACGTGGAGGTGGCCATCGTCCAGAACCCCCTGTTCGAGCAGGCGATGGTGGTGGGGGAGGGGCGCCCATATCTGACAGCGTTGGTGGTGGTCAACGTTGCGCAATGGGAGCGGCAGGCCGCCAAGCTTGGCGTTGATCCGAAAGATCCCGCCACGCTCAACAGTGAATCGGTCCACCAGCTGGTGCTGGCAAAGATCGGCCGGCGGCTGGTCCGGTTTCCCGGCTACGCCCAGATCAAGCGGGTGTTTGTCATCCACGACCTCTGGACGGTGAACGAAGGATTGATCACCGCTACCCTGAAAATCCGGCGCAAACAGCTGCTGGCGAAGTATGCCCGGGAGGTGGAGGCACTGTACGCGGGGCACTGAGCGTGGAAAACAGCGAGGTTTTAGGTTGGCTGGATACTGCCAGAGGAGGGCGCGCCATGACTGATATCTGGAAGGAGCGGGAAAAGGCGCTGGAAAACCAGTATATCTACAAGCAGGAGCAGGAAAAGATTGAAAAGATGCGGAAGGCCGCCCGGGAAGAGCTGTTCCGCGAGTATTGCCTGAACCGCTGCCCCAAATGCGGCGAGCCCTTAGAGCCGCTCACTTTCCGTGGCGTGCCGCTTGACAAATGCCTCGGCTGCGGCGGGGTCTGGCTCGGGCCGAAGGATCTGCAGATCCTGGCCGAGAAGGGGCATCCCAGCTGGTTTGAACAATGGTTCAAGGGGGAAGCGGAATAGACGGAAAATTTTATTGGCATCATAACCCAAATAGAAAAGCCAGCGAAAGCAGTCTTTTCCAATTCGTCTTCCTCTGTTCTATAAATTAATATGTCTGCATAGAAAGAGCGGGTGGGCACAGTGCCCACCCGCTCTTTTAATAACCAAAGGTATTGTTGTTATACGTATTTACCTTTGCAGGTTACCTTTGTGTTACCAACTTCAGATCAATTACCTCGTGAAGCTGTGGCATCTGTTGCAGTTATACCCCTCACTTCTGACATGCTTGTCATGGAGCGAAGTGAAGCTAGTATTCGTTTTAAGGCTATGACAATCGTTACATAGATCTGAGAAGGGTTTTGGAGTCTTGTAGCCGAGCTTGTCCAGTTTCGAGAGAGTGCTCGTATCCAAGATCATGGTTCCATGACAGTTTGCGCAGGCGGCCGTACCTGTCGGGCCCACGCCATGGTTGATGGCCAGTTCCGCCTCGACCGTCTTCCATGCATGTGTCCCGGCATAGCCAGCAAAGGTTTTGCCACGTTCTGCAGCTTGATCGGAGAGGCCGGTCATGAACTGCCAGGTGACGTCAAACGGGATCAGTTTGTTAATGTCCGTTCCGGAGGTCATGTAAGCCATGGTGGATAGATGGCGCTTGATCGGCACCAGTTTGCTGACACCAACGGCATCATTTATCCCACCGTTGGCGTCGGCCAGCGAGGTCAGCCCGGTAATCGGGTCAATACGGTCGAGGGTCTGTCCTAATTTGTAAACATAGCTGGTGCCGTTGAAGAAAGTAAGATCAGCAGCGACATTGGCTGCTTTGACTTCTTCGCCGGCCCAGGCGCCCTGGCCGTTACAGAGTGTCGTACTCCAGGTAGGGATGGTCCAGTTCCGTGACATTTCGGTCGCGCCACCCTTGCCGAAGGTCGGAATATGGCATGCCTGGCAAGCTACCCGCTTGACATGACGGTCGGGCTCACTACGGATACCGAGTGCAGTATGGCCGCTACCGGAATCCATACCGATATGGCAGTCCACGCATTTTTTCACGGTGACGCCTGTTTCTGTCGGCCGCAGATCGATACCGCGACCCGGGATCTTATGGTTTGAAGGAACATGGCAGCTGGTGCAGCTCAGGCCTGCGCCGCCATTGGCCACGGAAGCCAGGTGAACGTCCTGGGCCGCCGTGGGGTTGGCGGTGTTAAGCCCGATGTCGCCACGCTTGACCCAGTCGCCACCGCCAGCTTTAGCGTGACAGTTGAGGCAGGTGGTTGTTGTCGGTTTCTTTGCATTCTTCACCAGATCAAGCGCTGTCAAGCCGGGCATGGCAGCCCAGTTGAACTGGACCGAGAAATTCCCGTTGGCATCCGTAGCGGAAGGAACATACGTCTTCGTTACTCCCTGCCAGTCGGTTACCGTTCTGAATTTTGCCGGGTCGGTTTCAGGGACAAAGCTTCTTTTGTAGGAATCGTTGTGACACATGAGGCAATCAAGGTCCGCTGCAGCCAGATTTGCGAATTTGCCCAGCGTGGGATGGCACGTGAGGCATGCGGCACCGGCCATAGCAGGGTTCGGATAGCTGCAGAATGTATTGATCTCAGAGAGTTTCTGGCTGAGGCCGGTGGCATTGGTGACGTTCGGAGAATTAGTGGCCATCATGCCGTGCAGAGAGCTGGCTGCGGTAGAGCCTGCGCTGGCATGGCACTCCAGGCACTTGGCCGTAACCTGGGCCGGAGTGGTAAAGGTTCCGGTAATGCTGGCGTGGGTGTTGGTGGTGATGTTGATGGTATAAACGCCGGTTTTTACGGCTTCGCTGTTGCCGGCGGTATCGCGGGCAAAATACTTAAGCGTCGTGGTGGCGGCGATGTTCAACGGTGCACTGTAGACGGCAGAAGCGGTAGTGGGGGTGGTGCCGTTGGTGGTGTAGTAGATGGTGGCCGGCTCATTGGCGGTCAGGGTTACGTTCTGTGCCGCGGTGTAGGTCCCGGCAACAGGCGCCGCAGTGGTGGTCGGGGCGGTGGTGTCGGCTGCCGCAACGGCGAAAGTTGTTGACCCGGTGCCGCTGTCACTGCTGGTTGTCAGGGAGCAGGTGTCGGTCCAGGTCCCGTAAGCGGCGCTGCTTGACAGGGTGTAGCTGTAGGTATAAGTGCCGGTGCTCACTTTGGTCATGCTGACAGCATTAACCCTGGTGGAGTTTGCAGGGTCCTTGATGGTGATCTTGGCATTGGTTGAAGTGCTGTAAAGTACGCCGCTTTTCTTGAAAACGGCGGTGGTCTTCACCACACCGCTGCGGGCATAGGTAGCCTTGTCCGTAGTGACCGTCACGGTGAGCGTGGCAGCATACGCAAAGACCGGCATGAGAAAACAAATCAGAAACAGGGTAAAAATTTTCTTCATTCGTACTTCCTCCGCAATATTAGTTATGACACAGTGTAGCACCTTGGGTTAGATCCCCCACCCAATGTGGGGGTACCACCCGTTCGGTGTCTTGCTTTTTGCCCCTCCTTTCTTTCTTCACCTGGTTTTGACCTGGTTAGAGAATGAGCTGATGCCGTTTGCAATGAGTCCGACCTGTTCCGTTTGACCCGGTACAGAACGATAAGCAATGCATAATAAGGGCAATCATATAAAGACATGTAAATTGTGCAATGTTAATGCCGTAATATTTTAATATTCGGAAACGTGCATAGTTAAAGGTTTTGAGTAGGCATGCGACAATGGCCCGGGCTAAGGCTAAGTGAAATGACGTTGTTTGTCCCGTCATATACCGGGAAATAGCCGAAGCTTAAACATCACTTTAAATTAGGGGATACGGTTGGAGCGATAATGGGCTAGGTTCTGGTGGCGGGGATGAGGGAGGGCAATTGTTCGGTGAGTGGCGCTCGATTTGCTGCTGCCGTTATTACACGTATGTTGTCAGGTTGCTGGGCTTAAAAAAATCCCTGGGAACCTTGCGACCGGATAATTCGGTTCGCAGGGTTCCCGGGGAAGAAAAATATTGCGGCGGCTACAGGGCTGAATCCACTGCCGCCGAAATAACTGAGTCGCTCAGGCGGCGGTTTGCAGAGGTTCCGCCTCGTAGTGGACCACGATCGACTCGTAGCGTTTGGCGAAATCGGCGGGGGTTCGTGCCTCGGCTGACGCATAGCCGGCGACGATTGCCGGGCGTTTCTCCGCGGGAATGACCCGTTCGGCCAGGGGATAGAGGATGCCATCTTCCTTGGCGATATGCTCGCGCAGCAGCATCAGGTAGGCCAGGGCGTTTTCTGCGATCAGGGAGTGCTGGCCTGGCTCCCCGGTCAAGGCGGCCAGGGTCGCCTTTTCCATCGCCCGCACGTACCCCCTCCCCAGTTCGTGCTCTGCGAGCATCGCCGCCACCGGGCTGTGCAGGCGGGGCATGCCGTTTTCCACCAGCGCCTCGAATAGCACATCCTCTTCCTTGGCATGGTGAAAGCGGTCGGCGTAGTTTCGGATGAACTCCACCCCGTCCAGGTAGAACTGGTAGTTATTGTATTTGTCGAACCCGGTCAGCGTTGCGTTGCGCTCGAGCAGGGCCAGCATCCGCAGGATCAGTTTATGCTCCTGGACCAGTGTCGCGGTTATCTCTCGCATCTCAGTTTCTCCTTTCGCCGTCCACCCCGATGATGATCGTCTCCAGGGGAATTGCTTTGCCGGAGCGCTCCAGCGCCTGCCGCACCAGCATGTCCAAGCCGCGGCAGCAGGGAACCTCCATGATGGCCACGGTAATGCTCTGCAGCTGGTTGTCCCGGAACAGAGTGGTCAGTTTTTCCAGGTAGCCCGCGCCGTCGTCCAGTTTCGGACAGGCGATGGCGAGGGCCTTGCCTTGCAGCAGATCCTGATGGAAACTGCCGAGGGCGAACCCCACGCAGTCGGCGGAGATGAGCACATTTGCGTTCTGGAAGTAGGGGGCGGTCGTCGGCACCAGGTGGAGCTGGACCGGCCATTGCCGAAGCTCTGATGGTGCTTTGTCAGTTGGTACGCTGTGGTTGGTTTCTTCCCGTTCGATGACCCGTGCCTGGCTGCTGGGGCAGCCACATCCTGAATGACTCATGATTTATGCTCCTTTTTCGGTCAGATACTGGTTGATTTGCAGTTCTATGTTTGCTTCGTCTTCTTTCGACAGGCCGTGGATGGAGACCACGTCCTTCAGCAGGCAGATCCCCACCTTGCAGGTGACGCAGCCGATGTCGAATTTCGCGAGGATTTCGCCGATGCCGGGGTAGTTGCCGATCACATCCTGAATTGCCTTGTTGCCGAGATCGTTGTTGAGTTCCATGCTCTTCTCCCCTTTTCTTGATGATCCGAGCATATCGCCATTCACGGGGAATAGTTATGACCTGGGTCAAAAAAGCGGATTTGGACGGGGGAAGGCAAATTCGGTTGACTTCGGGGTGCATGTCTACTAAATTCGCCAAAAGGTTGAATACACTCAGCGTTGTCCGGTTTACCATTTGCTGTACAGGTCTATAAGCCCCGTTAGGGGCGTTGGATGATAGCCGGGGGATTTATCCCCCGGAAAAGATACCAATTTTCCCCCCACGTCACGTACGTGACGTGAGGATATTTTGCTCATTGACCGGGGAATGAATTCCCCGGCTACCATCCTTCTGTCTCCTACGGGACGCAAGCAATAACCTAACTGGACACTGCTGGAAAAGGCGCTGGTAACCCTATGATCCCTTCCGATGTACGCCTCGAAATTATGCGCCGTCTTGCTCGCACAGAGTGAGACGAAGGCGTGCGGATAGTTCTCGCAATCGAGTCCGGTAGCCGGGCCTGGGGCTTTGCTTCGCCGAACAGCGACTTCGATGTGCGCTTCATCTACGCACGTCCAGCTGACTGGTATCTCGCAGTCGACCTGGAAGAGCGGCGCGACGTCATCGAGTATGAAATCACCGATGACATCGATCTCAATGGCTGGGATATCCGCAAGGCTCTGCGGCTCTTCTGGAAGTCAAATCCTGCCTTCGTCGAGTGGATTCAGTCGCCGATCAAGTACATCGAGGCGGGCGGCTTTGCCGCAGGGGCTCGAGACCTGCTCCCCCATCTGTACTCGCAGGAAAGCGGCATCTACCACTATCGCAGCATGGCAAAAAGCAACTACAGGGGCTACCTGCGCGGAGACATGGTTCCGCTAAAGAAGTATTTCTATGTGCTGCGTCCCCTGTTGTCAGTTCGCTGGATCGAGCGCTACGGTTCTGCAGCGCCCATCGAGTTCGACAAGCTGTTGCACCTGATCGACGGTCAGACCCAGTTGCTCGCCGACATTGGAGATCTGCTGATCAGGAAGCGAGAAGCTCCCGAAATGGGTCTAGCCAAACCGGTTGCCAGCATCAATTCGTTCATCGAAGACGAGCTGGAACGCTTGGAGTCCATCAATCCTCAACGCACGCAAAAGTCCGAGCCGGTTCCAAGGCTGAATGCGCTGTTCCATGCCACGCTACGCGAGGAAGTGTTTAGGCGATTGAAATTTCATAATTCATAACGCATCCTTCATCCTTTGCATACCTCCTTGACACTACCGCCTCTACGGGTGTATGTTTGTGAGAAACATTTTATGCAGTGCCCGGGAGGGGCGATGGGATATCGGAGTGCGGGTTCAGAGAACAGCTTGGTCAGTGTGGAAGCTGATGGGGCGGCTTTTTTTGCGATTCTTGGTACCTAGCAATGAAGTATGGATGTCCCCTGAACTTGCGGTGGGTTGTTCTCCCCAACAGCATTTTCCCACTTTTCCTTGCAAATCTGCGCCATTGACTTCTCCTGCCTTTGGCAGTAATGTGTGAAGGGTAAAAACAGTTAACCAAAGCCGTGGGACGTGAATCTTTCACGCTGTGTCAATGAGTAGACAAGATGCGGCTTATTGCGGGTTGATTTCTCTAATCATTACTGTTACTTCATAACCTTTGGTCTAAGAGAAAAAAGCGAATGACGGCTAAACTTTCAAGCGGAAACCTTACTTCTACTCCGTTACCCCACGACCATTGTACTGACGATGTAAGGCTAGGCCTGCAGGAGCCCTTCCGTGAGGTTCATAAAGGCGACGCACGCCGTCTGCTGGCCTTACCCGACAATCATGTAGATTTGGTAGTTACGTCACCGCCTTATTGGCGAAAGCGTGACTACGGATGCGAGGGGCAGATTGGGCAGGAGAAAACCTCCGAGGAATACGTCGCGGCTATTATTGCCGCCATGGCAGAGTGGCGTCGGGTGCTCCGCCCATCTGGCTCTGTATTCCTAAACATAGGCGATACGTACTGGCAAAAGAGCCTGCAAGGCATTCCAAGCCTCGTTGAGGCGAGTGCCCGTAGAGCTGGATGGATCCTCCGCAATAGGATTATTTGGGTGAAGGAGGGAGGCATGCCCGACCCTGTCCGAGACCGTTTGGCGGGCAGGCACGAATACATCCTGCACTTTGCAGTTAATGGTTACTACTACGATTTGTTTGGGTATGCGGAACGCTACAGTCTTGATCAGAAGGGAGCTAATCCGGGAGACGTCTGGAGAATTTCACCCCAGCGGAATCTGGGAAAACACCTTGCGCCCTTTCCCACTGAGATTGCCGAACGCGCCATCACATTGGCTTGCCCCCAGTCAGTATGCTCCGGGTGTTGCAAACCACGCCAGCGAATAGTGGAGCGTACGATGGAACTGGATACTTCCCGTCCACAGGCAAGACGAGCATTGGAGATCGCACGCGAAAAGAATTTAACTCCAGAACATATCGCTGCTATCCAAGCGACAGGCATTTCCGATGCGGGCAAGGCAAGGCTCGTCCAGAACGGTACTGACCGAAACGCCGGAAGCGTTCGGAAACTTGCTTTGGAAGCAAAATTGATGCTCGGTGGCTACTTCCGAGAGTTCACATTCGCCAAGAGAAAGTCGTGCGGCTGGGCTGATTGCGAATGCGGAGTTCCTTTCATGCCAGGAGTTGTTCTCGACCCATTTATGGGCACCGGCACAACCTTGGATGTTGCCAATCGCATGGGACGCTCCGCCATTGGAATCGACCTCGACATATCTCAGGTGAAGGAGATATCGTAGCGTGTATGTCATTCGCAAACAGATTGTTGCCCGGTGCTTGTCTCGCCTTCGTAATCAGAAGACTCATACGCTTTTTGCGGGCTACCTTTATCTTCAGCAGCGTGCTTCCCAGCTGGGCCAACTTGAAAACCTGCAACCTGATTTCTTGTCGTTCTTTAAGCAATTCTTTGAGGTGGATAACCATCCACTCGGCGCTCCCTACATTAAGCCATTCACCGAACAGATACCAAGTATTAAAAACCTTTGGTTGAATGAAAATATCGCTGGCTCCTATGCACCAAGCTCGCTCCGGCCTGAGCAACCCTTTCGCAAAGTCGTTAGAATTGAGGGGAAGAAATACTCTCTTCCCCCTGATCACGCCCAACGCGCATTTGAACACCTCTTATACAGAACTTCGGTCCAAGTCGCAGATTTGGCTGTTGTTTTCTATCGTGACTTTGGACTACACGACGGTTCTCTGACTATCGATGACCTCATCGGCATTTTCGCGTTTGAATTTGGTTATGCGAACGATGAGGGTGACGAGCCTAATGATAACTTTCGGATACTATTCAGTAACGACACTACCAAAGGCTGGGAAAAAGATTGGCTCGAATCGCATGAATAATTCAAAAGGACCGAAAGACCGTGTAAGTTCCAGGCGTACCAGCAAAAAGGTTCGTTGGCTCACGGCTGAGGAGCTACTCTCTATCAATGCAACGCCACCGGGGAGTGAACAGCAATTGCCTCTCCAAGAGTTGGTCATTGAGGGTTTACTATCATTTGGCGAGAGAACTCATTTTGAATTTGGGCGGCTTAACATCCTGGTAGGCCCAAATGGGTCTGGCAAGTCAAATCTGATCGATTGCGTGCGGGTGTTTCGCAATGCGCCGTTTGACATCCAAGAGACATTCAAGGACTCTGGCTTTGAGGAATGGCTCTATAAAGGTGCAAACAAGCAATCGGGAAGTGCATTTCTCCAAGTCACAGCCATGGTACCAGAATTGGCGTGTAAGATTCGCCACCAAGTGAAGCTAGGCCCGCCCCTTCACTCGCGTGCGCCACTTGAGGAGGTAGTATCCAGTGCAGAGGGAGAAGCCAAACAAAGCGAGCTGTATTTCGTAGGTTCACATCGTAGCGGAGCCACCCTGAGTATTCCTGGCACAGGTAATCGGCGTCGGGAGCGGAAGTTAGGGGAGAGCGAATACGATCCATTTCGGTCCATACTAAGCCAGATACGGGACATCGGGCAGTACCCACAAATTACACGGCTGTCAGACCTCTACGCTAACATTAGAATTTATTCCGAGTGGACATTCGGTCGCAACTCAAGCCTCCGTGAGGCAACGCCGGCTGGCCGCACTGGCACCGTACTTTCAGAGTCAATGAACGATCTCGCCTTAACTTTAAACAGTCTTGAAAAGACGGCCGCTCATGAGAAGATTCGAGCCCTCCTGCAGGAGTTAAAAGAGACGTACCGGGATTTCGTAACCCGTATCTTGTTCGGGCGCGTCGGTCTTGAGCTTGTGGAGACACCATTCGATCTTCCTTTACCGGCGAAACGACTGTCTGATGGTACTCTACGGTTCCTCGCACTGGCGGCTATCTTGCTTCACCCAAATCCGTCGCCTCTTATCTGCCTTGAAGAACCTGAACTTGGAATGCACCCCGACATGATACGAATGGTGGCTGGGATGATTGTCGATGCTTCTGCTAAGACGCAGTTGATTGTTGCCACCCACTCTGAGCACTTGCTCACGGCGCTGCAGGATGACTTTGATGCGCTGTTTGCCTTCGATACAGGTTTGGCTGGATCTGTAGTCAGACGTTTCAGTCGAGAGGAATATAAAGATTGGCGGCAGGATCATACTCTAGGTGAACTGTGGACTTCAGGTGAACTTGGGGGCAATCGGTGGTGAAGCGCCATGTTCGCATCTATATTGAGGGCGGAGCTGAAGGACGTGCCGCAAATAATGATTTTCGGTGTGGATGGAAGAAATTTCTGATTGAATTACACGAGCTTGCAAGGGCCCATGGCTACCAAGCGCTTGAGGTGGTGCGAGGCAAGGGTCGAGGAAATGCTTTCAATCGCTTTAAAAAGCACCAAAAAGAGTATCCAAACGATTTGTGTGTGATTTTGGTTGATTCCGAAAAGGAAGTTCCGGAGGGAGCCCGCGTTTGGGACATCGTCGCTAATCGAACAGGAGATAAATGGGAGCGCCCCATTTGGGCAACAGAGAGGCATTTATATTTAATGGTGCATTTTGTTGAGACATGGTTACTCACTGATCAAGACGCTCTGCGGAGCTTTTTTAAAAAAGGTTTCAATGGAAGGCCACTTCCCACAACAAATCTGGAAGATCGATCAAAACACGAGATTGAAGAGGCTCTGAAAAAAGCGACACAGGCTTCTTCAAAGGGATGTTATCGGCATGTCCATGCGCACGAAGTCATAGGAATCGTAAGGCAGGACAGAGTCAGAACTTTAAGGCATGGTCAACGGCTTTTCGACACATTGGGCCGCTTTATTAGGAATGAACCTGAAGTCTGAGATGTAGTGTCTTAGAAAATGGCTAGAGATAATCAGAGGACTGAGGTGTACTGTCAAGGGGGAAACGGAGATTTACCTTAACCTTCCGTATTGACTGACTCCCGGCGGCTTCTCGCTGCAATCTGCCGTAATTAGACCTTTTTATTCTCTTCAATGGCAGCACATCTGCCATGATAAAGTCGCTTAGGGGAGTCAATGGGGTCTGGACTTGAAGATTTGAAGATGAACGGCAACATGCTGTAACTGTTGTAGATTGGAAACTGAGAAGTTCAAGTCTTCAAGTCCTGACCCAACAGGCGCTGACCCAACAGGCGCACGTGCTGCAAAACAGGCTTGATATAGCTTCAGTATATGAATATGAGCAAGAAAGGCTTCATAGGATCGTGGCGGATTGTTGAAATGGAACTCTGGGACGCGGAGTTTATCGACGAAGAGGTGCCGGCCTTTATCAAGTTCAACACTGACGGCTTGGGTGCGTTCCATTTCGGCTACGTGCATGGCTGGATCGATTGCCGATTCGTTCAACGGGACGGGAAAGAAGCCGTGGAATTCTCCTGGGAAGGCAATGATGATTCGGACCACGCCTGCGGACGGGGTTGGGTCGTTCTGGATGGTGACCGTCTCCAGGGAAGGATATTCTTTCATCAAGGAGACGATTCCAGCTTTGAAGCCGTCCGCCAATCGTTAAAGCAAAAGGACTGACCAATGGGGAAAAGGCGAAACGGGCTCACCTTGAACATTGATGAGCAGTACGAACAGGCAGCAATGGCTGATGTGAATCAGATAATAGACGGTGCAGCATCTTGCGCGGAGCGGTTCCCGCGAAAAAAGACCATTCAGCGCCTCGACGCCATGGTCGACTATTCCGTAACGGACCAGGAAGAACTCGAATTCGCGTTCATGACCCCGGAAGGTGGCTATAGAATCGCCAAGCGTTGCGGGTTCGATCTCTATCTGGCGGATCATGATGACCCGAATTATCCGCCAAGGTTGGAAAGCTTTATGCGGAGAACTGGGGTGACAGTTTCAGTGGGAAAATACCTCGTAACGGCGGCTTTATCTTCCGATCCGGAGTGACTGAAGACCTCATCTGGCTACGAACCTTTCAGGGCAATATCGCCTCGGCAATATATTTCCACGAAATTGGCCACATGCTCAGTTACCGGCTGGCGGACAGAGACGAAACCGCTTTTTGTGAAAAACTATCGGATATCACCCGGCATTTCCCGAGATCATACCTTGAAGACCTTATGGAATTCTATGCATGGTGTCTAGGCACATGCATGGCCGCGCACATTTACGGGCTTTGCTCAAAAAAAAGGCACTTCCCTGCTCGCCAAGGACTGCGTGATGGCCGTCACCATAGAATCGGGGCACGACCTTCAGGAAAGGATCTGCTTCAGATATTTCGCGGCGTTCCTTCAGGAAGTGGAATCGAAAATCAATTGGTATGTGGCGCGAAAACCATTTATGGATGCCGTCCGCGCTACGGAAAAGTTGTTCATGACTGAATTTGTGAAGACGTACTAAATATCCCCAAGAGTGGCAAGGTGGTCTGCTCTCGACAGGGCACTCGCCTGCTTCCCATGCCCCGCCCATGCGGACTTCAGCTGGTCCCAGGGAATCGCTCAACCTGCAAATGGGTCAGTTCATTGTTAAGCCCCAAGAGGTCTGTGTGAATCAAGTGCCCGACCAAATCGTTATCCCGCTCAGTAGAACTAAGATTGTGCTGTTGTTTTTGGGCGCGGTGGCGTTTGTCTTGCTGAGCGTTTGGCTTTGGACAATCGCCGATCATCAAACACGGCATAACCCACTCTATGTAAAGGCTGTGGCCATTGCCGGCGCAAGCTTTTTCGGCCTATGCGCAGGGTTCGCGTTTATCAAGCTGTTTGACACAAAACCGGGACTGATTATCGACTCCGATGGGATAGTGGACAACTCAAGTGGCGTCTCGGCCGGTCGGGTTCCCTGGCAGGAGAGGCTTCCGGGTCACCGCCGTCCAGAATCAGCGGTTCATTACATTCGAAGTTGATGATCCGCTAAAATACGTCGACAGGGGTAATTTCCTCAGGCACAGATTGAACAGGGCCAACCTCAAATACTTTGGCAGTCCTATCCAGATTTCCGCAAACGCGCTCCAGATCAAATTTGAAGAGCTTCTAAGCGTCGTCACTCAGTTCTATGAGTGGCACAAAGACGCCTAGCCGTCAAGTCCATTGTAACCCTCACCGAGGACCCGCGCCCGGCAGTGCGGGAGAAGATCCGGATACTGGAGGAAGACGTCGCGTTTTTGCGAGGTATGATTGGGGAGTGAAGGGGCGTGCTGCGCCGTTCAAGGGAGCCAAGGGGACGTAGTTAAATTGTTAACTTACGTGCCATCCTTTATAGGGGATTGTCAATTTAACAATTGGATACTTCGGGTATACTCTTTGAAAAGGGGGCAGATGTGCACTACGAAGTATTGCAGGATATTGAAATTCTCTTCGGACTGGCGCTGGTAACAGTAATGCTGTTCCGGCGACTGATGTCCCCTTCCATCATCGGTTTTCTGGTCACCGGTATCATGGCCGGCCCCCATGCGCTGGCTTTCATCAAGGATACCCACCAGGTCGAGCAAATGGCCGAG
Source organism: Geobacteraceae bacterium (assembly GCA_043725245.1). GTDB lineage: Bacteria > Desulfobacterota > Desulfuromonadia > Geobacterales > DSM-12255 > Geoanaerobacter. The sequence continues at coordinate 12,955 of JAYSLX010000099.1, forward strand.
ATCGGTGTGGTGCTACTGCTCTTCACCATCGGCATCGAACTTTCCCTGAAGGAACTGATGCGGATCAAGCATCTTGTTCTCTGGGGCGGCGGACTGCAGGTACTGGTAACTATAATGGCTGTGGCCGCCGTTGGCGCGGTTTTCGGATTTCCGGTCAGCCAGTCGCTCTTTTTCGGCTTTCTGGTTGCGCTCTCCAGCACCGCAATCCTGATGAAGCTGCTGATAGATTCCGGCCAGGCGGATTCTCCTCATGGCAAAATGGCCATGGGTATCCTCATCTTTCAGGATCTCTGTATCGTGCCGCTGATGCTGCTGATCCCGCTTCTGGCAGGCGGCGGTAACGGCATCGAGAACATCCTGCTCGTCAGCGCCAAGGCGGTAGCCGTGGTTCTTGCCGCCCATTACGGCGCCCGCTTCTTGGTGCCGTGGATCTTCAAGCAGGTCGTCAAGACCAGAAGCCGCGAATTATTCATCCTGACCATTATTTTTATCGGCCTGGGCACGGCCTGGCTTACGGCAATGGCCGGTCTGTCGTTGGCTCTGGGCGCTTTTATCGCCGGTCTGGCCATCTCCGAATCCGAATACAGTCATCAGGCGTTAAGTGACATCATTCCCTTCCGGGAAGCCTTCATGAGCCTGTTCTTCATTTCAGTCGGCATGCTTCTCGATCCGGACATCCTAGTCCGGTATCCGTTGCTGATCGCCTCGCTGGTGGCGACCATCCTGCTGATAAAAACTCTCGTTACTACCGGGGCGTCCATGGCACTGGGGGTACCGATGCGGATCGGCATCATCGCCGCGCTTTCCCTGGCCCAAATCGGCGAATTCTCCTTTGTCCTCTCCCAGGCGGGGCTTACAGTCGGGCTCCTCACCCCTGAACTGTACCAGATTTTTCTGGCAGCCTCCATCGCCACCATGGGGTTGACGCCGGTATGCCTCAAATATGCCAGCCCGGTTGCGGATTTCATCGTAGGCCAGCTCCCCCATGAATGGACAAGCGGCAGAGGTGTGCTGGCCAAGAGTGAAAAAACCATATCCCTGAACGATCACGTCATCATAGTCGGTTACGGCGTGAACGGTAAAAATCTGGCAAGGGTGCTTAACAACCTGAAAATCGCGCACGTTGTTATTGAAACCAATCCCTTTACGGTCAAAAAAGAGGGGAAGAAGGGGCAGCGCATACTGTTTGGCGACGCATCCAAACCGGAGGTGCTGGAGCATGCCCACATCGACAAGGCCCGCGGGATGGTGGTCGCAATTTCGGATGCTGCCGCCAGCAGAAGGGTGGCATCGCTTGCACGCCATTTGAATCCCTCCCTCCATATTATTGTCAGGACCCGCTACATTCTGGAGGTTGAGCCGCTTTACAAGCTGGGGGTCAATGAGGTCATACCGGAAGAGTTTGAAACCTCGGTCGAGATCCTCTCCCGCGTCCTGAGGAATTATATGGTGCCGTATTCAGACATAGAACGCTGCATCGCTGAGGTGCGCAGCGATGGCTACGACATGCTTCGCTCCATGAGCAAACGCCACAGTCATGCGGTCGGCATCAGCGGCTATCTCTCCGGAGCGGAGATTGGTACGTACAGGGTAAAGGAAAATTCGCAACTGGAAGGGAAGAGTCTTAGCGAAGGAACCATCAGAAACCAATCCGGTGCGACAGTGTTGGTCATCAAACGCGGAGAGAATGTCATGCCAAACCCGGCCCCCTTTTGGGAACTGCAACGTGACGATATGGTTCTGCTCCTGGGAACCCCGGAACAGTTAAGTGCGGCGAGGAACCTATTTGAGGAACGGTAACAGTTTGAGAGAATCGCTATAAAAATACGCTGAACGGATGTACCCAATATGAGAGTGACCATGAATACATCCCTCGCTATTTTGCAGCTGCTCATCCTGTTGCTCGCCTGCTTCCCCTATCCCGCCCATGCGGACTTCAGCTGGTCCCAAATGAAGAGCGGCATCGCCCGCAAGATAGGGGAGTGAAGGGGGGTGGCGCGGGTTGATTTTGGAATAGTATATGATAACCTCAATGCATCGTTTGTGCATGTATCAGGCGAAGCGATAGTATGGGAGACCAGGATGGACCGGGGGGGGCAGGGTGCGGTTCCATTATCGGCTATCACCCTGATGGACACGGAGGTGTCATGAAAATTGCAATCCTCTTGATACATCTCTTCCTCGTATCGTCGGCTTTCGCTCTTGAAGCCGATAAGGTGGCCCATTTCGGGTCAAGCGCCGGCTATGGTTTGGTCGTTGGAAGTATCACATATCACCATGCAACGGAGATGGGGCCGGTTCCACGGATGGCAACCTCAACCGGCTTGGCTTTGGTTCCCGGCATAGCTGTTGAGATTGTGGACGAGTTTACGCCCGGGAATAAATTCGGCTGGGGCGATTTGCTGGCCGATGGCTTGGGTGCAGTTACCGGGGCTGTTGCCGCTGAACTGATAAACGGTCAGCTGTGGGTGTCGACATCCGGCAAACAGATACGGTTGATCGGGCGGTGGTAATGCAAGCCTATGGGGTGGGGATTGACTTCCGGACATTTTACGCAACGTAAATTCAGGCTTGAGGCTTGAGTAGCGGCTATTTGCCAAGCAATATTTATCCATTTGATCAACAAAAGCCCCTGATATCAGGGGCTTTTTAACATACGCCTCAATCAGTTCATGTCACCGCTCAGGGTTATGTTATCCATGGAGCATCCCGTAGAAGGCCCTGTGGGCGTATTGTAAAACCTGAACCTATACACCACATTGCTCTTGCCGCTGGCAATGCTGGTTAGATTGACCTTGTAAAAATAATCACCGTAGTTATTGCTGTTGTAATTCGATTGTGACCATACCTTTGTCCAGGGGCCGTTAGTGCCGTTTGTGCTCACCTCCAAATCCAGATCGGGATACGCATAGGACCAATCCCCCCTGTAATAGCCAGAGAGGCTTACCTGGAATTTCAGCTCTGCCGACCGATAATTGGTCAAGTCGATAGGTCCGCCGACTAGACGGGCATCGGTAGTACTACTTGTCGTAGCAACGCTAACTAACGGGTTAGCGGCCGCTGTCTGCGATGTAAACGGGTTATATCCCGTGCTGTTGATGGACCAACAAACACCGGACTGACATGACGGGGTTACCCAGGTAAAGGCTGGTGCGGCAGCCGTGCCGAAAGTCTCCGTCCTGATCGTTACGAAACGGGCACTCTTCTCTGTCGTGAACTCCCAGGAATTCGAATAGGCGATGCTATCGCCGGCAGCGTTATGGATTCCGTTGTTTATGTTGAGCGTGTAGACAGAAAAATATTTTAACGGTTGCGTCGGGACGTAGGTTGCGGTCCTCAGTACCGTGTCTTTGATAACGGTGCCCGGGACCCCGCCGATGTAGAAAGTGTCGGTGTTAATGGAGCTCCAGTCCATATCCTCGCCAAAGGCTATGGCATATCCGGCAGCTACCGGTACGTTTTCAGAATCAGTGGTGCTGCCATAGATAGGCTGGGCATATTTCCATCTGACATTTTTACGGTCAGGACCATGACACGAAATATTGCTGCAGGTGCCGGCCACCGAATTGGCTGAATAGGAAGAAAAGACCGTACCATTCGGGGCCACATCCTTGATCCCGTTTGCATGTTTTGCGCGATCGGCAATCGACGTGCCGTTGTTGGTGACTGCAAAATGGCAGTTGTCGCAGCTGTATAAGTTGTGCCGTACATGCACGTTCGGATTATAGTAGTCGCCATAGGTCTGTGGCGGATAGCCGTGGCACGAGGTACATTCCCAGCTGGGGCCACCCCATGTAGCAGCTCTGTAGCTGTGGCAACTGCTGCTGCAGGTGCCGCCGGTGGCACTGTATGTGTAATTCATATTTGATCCGGTCACGTTATACTGGCCTGTAATATGGTAATAACTGTTGGCGTATAAGCCGTCCTGCGACGCTGTAGAAGAGTGGCATGCGTAGCAGGCGTAAGCAGAATGGGCGCTATGACTGTTTGCCTTTGGCGAGCCGTTGGGGTAGTCGGGAGGATTGGAGTGACAGCTGGCACAGGTCAGGGTAGCTCCACCCCATGTGGTTGATGGTGACTTATTGCGTAGCACGCCGGTAGCAATATTTGTCCCGTCGCTGTGGCACGAGATCAGGCTGCAGCTGTTGCCGGTGGTGGCATTAAATGTAAAGGTGAATGACTTGCCGGGGCTGGGGGCGAGATCGTAGGCATGGTTGACATGCTTTGCCTTGTCGATAATGGAGCTTCCATTCGTGGTGACGTTGTAATGACAGTCCTGACACTTGTAGCCGACACTGTAATGACGCACATGGCTGTTGGTCTTGGGCGAGCCGTTGGCGTAGTTGGGCGGGTAATTGTGACAGTTGCCGCCACAGTACATGGACCAGCTATTCCAACTGACCTTGCCGGAGGTCGGTTGGAGTGTGCTCCCCACAGAGGTGCCGTCACTATGGCAGTAGATATTGCTGCAGGTGCCGTTGGTGTAGGAAACACCCATGCTGTCCCGGAAGATCGTCGCGCCGCTGGAATAGCTGGAGAGCACGGAATTGAGGGACTTCACGGTCCCTGCTGGGGCAGCGGCGTTGTACAGCTCAACCTGAACGGTGCCGTCATGGTCCCTGGCCGGATCAAGCGGATGGCAGACGCCGCAATTGTAACCAAAAACCTGATTGGAACTGACGTTGCCGTAAGCGGCATAACGGTCAGCGCCGGTAAAATGCTTTTTATGGGATTTGTCTGCCGGGGCGGCCAGGTGGCAGCTTCCGCAGCTTGTCGCCCCCCAGACCCTCGGAGTAGAGCCGACCGTATGACAGCTGACGCCGCTGCAACTGCTCCCGGTTGCGGCAAAGGTATAGTTGAAAGCAATGTCTGGAGCAGGAGTGACAAGATATCTGATCTGCGCATGCTTGGTCCGGTCGGTAATGCTGGTGCTGTCGGCAGTAGTCTGGTAATGGCATTGTCGACAATCGGCACTGTGCTTGAGATGGCCGTTGGCCTTGGGTGAGCCGTCCGGATAGGCCGGGGGATTGCCGTGGCATGAGCCGCAGCCGAGACGTCCGCTGGTTCCCCATATCGGGGTGGAGTTGTTGTCGAAAGTAGTCCCGGTGGCTATCTTGGTGCCGTTAGAGTGACAGTAGACATTGGTACAGCGCCCTGGTGGTGAGCCAGGGAGCTTTGTCGGAGTGACGGGATTCGTCTGGCCTGCATACGTGCCGACAGCTGTGGTCTTATTGAGAAACGCAACTTCTATTCTGCCGTTGCTGTGGTAGCTGCCGGTAGCGTAATACTGGTAATTATAAGACAGTTGGCGGTTGGGTATGGCACTTCGGCTGTTGTAGACTGTCCAGGAATGGCAACGGGCGCAGTCGTAACCTAGGTGCTTAGCGTGAGATCTTGTCGCGATCGGACTTGATGAGTTGGCATCGCCGCCATGACATCCGGAACAGTCCGTGGGCAGTGGGCTCCCCCCCCATTTCACCGTGGAGATATTGCCGAACTCATAGGGAGCAGTCGACATCGTGCCTCGACTGTGGCAGTAGATGTTACGGCACGAGCCGAAGGAAGTGCCAGGAACTGAATCGCCAGTGTATTGCCAGCTCCCGGTGGTGCCTGTAGCAGGAAAATTCGGAAGGAAGGCCACATCGATGACCCCATTAGCATGTTCCGGGCCGCGCGGCGAAGTGTCGACGTGCGTGTTAAAGTCAAAGTAGGTCGACCCTTGTCGATGGCACTCGTAGCAGCTGCCTGCGCTGCCGTATTTTGGCGTATAATGGCACAGCCTGCAAGTATCAGATGTCGAATCGAACTGCAGATGCTTCAAGTGGCTGCCGCTATCCATGGCAAAGCCGTTGAATGCATGATAACCGGCCTTGTGACAGTTTCTACAACTCCAGATGTAGCTGTCGCTCCATTTCGGTGTTTGGTAAACCGGTGGATCAGCTGGATTAACTCCCCCCTGGGCGGTGCTGTGGCAATAGGTTATACAGGTTCCGCCACTGGCGTTGAATGTGTAGGTGATCGGCTTGTCGGCGGACCCGGTCACATCGTAGGTGTGGTTGGCGTGGCTGGTGCTCCCCACAGTAATGGTGGTGCCGTTCTTCGTGGTAGTGTTATGGCACTGGCTGCAGCTGTAGCCCTGGTTACTGTGCATCAGGTGCGCGTTGGCCTTGGGCACACTCTTGGCATAGGCCGGTGGGTTGCCATGGCATGAGTTGCAGGCAAGCGGACCGCTGCTTCCCCAGGAAGGGGAAGTATTGTTGTTCGCCGCGGCCCCGGTGGCGACGTTGGTCCCGTTGCCGTGGCAGTAGCTGTTGTAGCAGGCCCCACCATAGTAGAACGATTCACCGGGAGGCCCTGAAACCTCGTAATTCTCGTTCCGGTGATTCGCTGGAGTCGTTATTGTCGTGCCGTTGGTGGTGGTCGCATAGTGGCACCGGTTGCAGTTGAAGGAGTGCTTTTGGTGGCTGTTCGCCTTCGGTGAGCCGCTGGCATATGCAGGCGGGTTACCGTGACAGGCGCTGCAGGAGTTGCCCGAACTTCCCCATATCGGCGTTTCTGCCGCGACCAAATTCCACGTGGCAACATTGGTGCCGTCGCTGTGGCAGGTCACGTTCGTACAGGTGCCGAGCCTGGGGTTCGCTCGCTGGGGGAACGCCGTAGAGCCATTGCGATATGTCGCCTGGGGAAAGGCTCCGTTCATTGTGGGGGAGACCGTTATGATGCCGTCACGGTGGTCCGACCGGTAAGCGCTGCTGCCGGGATGGCAAGTCTCACACGAAGCAGGGCCGGCGTTTTCGTCCATGTGCCGGCGATGACTTCCCTGGAAACCGCGGGTCAGAGGATTCCGAGAGCTTTCGTCCTTGGGTCGATAATCGGGGGGAGCATTACTGCCGTGACAGTCGTAACAAGTGTGCGCTGCGGTGGCGTTAACGGCACAACACAGGGAAATGGCTATAATTGTCGCGGCAAATCGCCAGAATGTAAGCATAAGATTACCCCAGAACATCCGTAAGATTGTGAATTTATAGCTATATATGAAATTGTTATAAACATAGTTTTCTTATGGCAGCAAAAGGCGTTCCACAAAGACGCTGCGTTATGTCCCTTATCACCCCCACCATGTGCAAGCTCAAGCCGTTGTGCAAACCTGACCAATCAGCATAAGCCCCTGTAATTACGAGCAAGCCTACCCACCTGCCGGCCCCCCTGCGCAAAACCTGCACAGCCACTTCTTGATAATGGATGTCGTTACCGTCTTTGCATATTCAGCATTTGGCTTGCGATATCCTACTGTTGCAAGGTTTTGTCGGCTGTTTTTTCTGTTGGTACTCAAGTTGTAATAGACATAGGTAACAACGAAAAACAACAGGGAGGGACCACGCCATGCTAACCATCAATTCTCATAGAGCCACCATAGTTACCCTTTGTGCAGCTACTCTGCTCGGCAGCTTCGCCGCCGTTGC
>JAYSLX010000100.1:0-39763 GCA_043725245.1 Geobacteraceae bacterium
AACAGCAGCTACATCAACAATATTAATGCGTTACACTAACAACCAAAACAACGGATATGCCGGACTTGATGATGTAAAGCCCGACAGACTCCTAGATAAGGTCAATCCGCAAGCCAGGGGTTATGCAGCAGGAGTCCATCGATATTTTGAAAGTCCCTGGTGTTTCTGGTGACAAGAGGAAGGTTGCGGCTCAAGGCAATCGCGGCGATCTGTGCGTCTTCTGTTGTGATTGCATATCCTGACTTTCTGCAGCTTGAAACAATGGAAGCATAAATCAGTCGAAGGCATCACAATTTCACTCTTCGCAGCAGCAGAGAATTGGCCACCACGGACACGGATGAAAACGCCATGGCAAGCCCGGCAAATTCGGGCTTCAACGTAATCCCTAACGGGTAATAGAGCACTCCTGCAGCCACCGGAATACCGAGAACATTGTAGAAAAGCGCCCAGAACAGGTTCTGCTTGATCTTGGCCAGGGTAGCCCGACCCAGCCGGATCGCCCGGACCACATCCTGCAGGTCGTTACGCATCAGGACCACGTCGCCGGTCTCTTTTGCCACGTCGGTGCCGCCACCAATGGCAATCCCGATGTCGGCCTGGGCCAGTGCAGGCGCATCATTGATTCCGTCGCCCACCATCCCGACAACCAGTCCCCTGGACTGGTAATCCTTGACCACCTGCTGCTTCCGATTCGGAGACACGTCAGCCTCGAAGCTGTCTATGCCTGCCTGACGCGCAATGGATGCAGCAACTGAACGATGGTCCCCGGAGATCATGGTACAGGGGATGCCGAGGAGCTTTAAGTCGGCAATTGCGCTGGCAGAGGTATCCTTGATCGGATCGGCAAGTGCGGCGAACCCTACAAGTTTACCTTCCGCAGCTATCCATATAAGGGATTTTCCATCCCGTGCCAGCCGTTCCGAATGCTCGGACAGGGGGGTAATAGAAACGCCGGCCTCTTCCATGAGCTGACTGTTGCCTGCCAGAAGTTGGAGGCCATTGTATCTGCATGAGACACCCAACCCAGCGCGCTCTTCGTAATCTACCACCTCACCGGGAACTATGGTGCGCTTCCCTGCAGCTTCCATAACCGCCTGAGCCAGTGGGTGAATCGACTGGCTCTCTGCCGCTGCAAGACACTCGAGCAGGCGGGTCTCATCAACCCCTCTGACCGCCACCAGATTGCTCAGGACAGGCCTGCCCAGGGTTATGGTGCCGGTTTTGTCAAGCAGCAGTGCATGAAGACCGGCTATTCGCTCAAGGACCGATCCTTTCTTGATCAGTATGCCGCGACTGAGTCCGACCCCGCTCCCGACCATGATGGCAGTCGGGGTGGCAAGCCCCATGGCACAAGGGCAGGCAATAACCACCACGGCAATCGCCAGTTTGAAGGCAAAGAGGAAACCCAAGGGAGAGAGGAGATACCATCCGAAGAAGGTCAGCAGCGCCAGACCTACCACCACCGGCACGAAAACAGCCGAGACCCGGTCGGCAAAACGTTGGATTGGTGCCTTGTCTGCCTGAGCCTCCTGCACCATCCTGACAATCTGCGCCAGCATCGTCTCCTCGCCGATCCGTGTGGCGCGGACCTTGATCGAACCGCTCTGATTGATCGTGGCACCGGTCACGCTGTCACCGGCACGCTTCTCCACCGGCAGCGACTCCCCGGTCACCATTGCCTCATCCACCATGGTGCGGCCTTCAATGATTTCGCCGTCCACAGGGATGGTCTCCCCTGGCCTGACCATAACCAGATCACCCACCTTCACGTCTGTGGCCGCAACCTCTCGCTCCAGACCGTCAAGCAGCAGCCTGGCCTTGTCGGCTTGCAGTCTCAGGAGTTTTTTCAGAGCAGCACCCGCCTTGCCCCGGGCCCGGGCTTCAAGGTATTTGCCGAGGCGGATAAAGGTGATCAGCATGGCAGAGGTCTCGAAAAAGACCCCCACATGACTCTTGGCGAAGAATGCGAACAGTGAGTAGAAGTACGCGGCAGAAGTCCCCAGAGCCACCAGCACGTCCATGTTGGCGCTCTTGCTCTTCAGGGCATACCACGAGCCGCGGTAAAAGGTGAGACCGGCTGAAAACTGCACAATAGTTGCAAGGACAAGGCTTAGCCAGCCTACTGTCCGATTGCCGTGCAGGGTCATGGTAAACATGATGGGGAGGGAGAGAGCGAGGCTGAAGAGGAACCAGTTGCGCTGCACCCGGAAGGCCGCCTCAAGATCCTCCTGTTGGGTCTCTGCAGAGTCATCCGCGACCCGTATGCCATATCCGAGGCCTTTTACCGCCTCCTCTATCGCGCCAGGGGTTGTCACCGTCGCATCGAACTCAATCAGCAGCTCTTCCATGGCAAAATTGATCGCAGCACGGCTGACACCGGCAGTCGCATTGAGCGTTTTCTCGATGCGTGCAGCGCAGTTCACGCACGACATGCCGATAATTTTGTAACTAAGCCCCTTCACCATCATCTCTCCCCAGCATAAGGGCGTGAATATCCTCACTGCAGATCTTGACCACCGCTGCGAGCGGCACTGCAAGCACCACACCCCAGAATCCCATTATCTCTCCAAGGGCCATCAGGGCGAAAATGACCGCGAGCGGGTTAAGATGAAGGGCTCCGCGCATCAGAAGAGGCTTGATCAGGTTCCCATCAACGATGACATGGATCAAAAAGTAAAGACCGCATATCTTGGGGATTATCATCAGGTCTCCGGTATCGAGATACCCGATCATTATTGGCGGAACAACGGAAAGGCTCGCTCCGATAAACGGGACAATGGTTGCAAGCCCAGCCAACATGCCGTTTAACAGGGCAAAGTCGATACCCATCAAATAGAGTACGACAGAACAGAGGAGACCCACCAGCAGAGCGTCCAGCAGCATGGCATAGAGAAATCGCTCCAGGGTCCGGTTGATCTTGTTCCCCAGACCCATAAGGTCGTTACGCCTTCTTTCCGGCAGCAGACCCAGCAGAAAGCTTTTGGCCGACTCTTTGTAGGAAAGGAGGAAGAATACCAGGATGGGAGCGAGAAGAAGATCGAAGAGGGCAAAGCCAAGCCCTTTCACCCGTTCATACCCCTTTCCGGAAACCTCCGTAACCAGGTGGTTGAGGAGTTCCAAGGTCCGATCGGTAAGCCAGGCAAGATCCTCGGAACTGTAGTACAGGGAGAGCTCGTGCCGCCAACCACCAATGGCAGCTCGCAGGTTCTGCAGGTAGCCCGGCAGGGAGAGGCTCAGGAGATCGATCTGGTGGCCGACGAGTGGAATCAGAACGAAAGAGGCGAAAAAACAGCCCAGAAGCACTATGCCGTAAAGAAAAATGAGAGAGAGCCAGCGAGGGAAGCCCCGCGCCTCCAGATACTTGAGGAGTGGATTAAGCAGGTAGGCAAGAGCCAGTGACGTAAAGAGGGCCGAGAGTGTATGCCGAAGGAAAGAGCTTGAGAGTATAAGCAGTGAGAAACAGAACCCCCAGAAAGCATATATGCGCCCGTGACCGGTAAGACGGTCCATTTCATGGCCTCCCAGAGAAATCGCCTTGACGCAGATGCTCCAGGGTAATCTTGACGGCTGCAGCTATCGGGATGGCAAGGAGTATCCCCCAGAACCCCATCAGCTCACCCAAGGCCATGACGAAAATGATGGTTACCAGCGGGTTAAGGTTCATCGACTCCTTGAAGACCAGCGGCTTGATCAGATAACCCTCAACAAAATAGATCAGCGAGAAGGCCCCCAGCACCTGGAGCAGGGCTGCTCCGGACTGGAACTTCACATAGGCGAAAAAGAGCGGGGGGATGGTTGCAAGCACCACTCCGATGAACGGCAGAACAGAAGCCAGCCCGGCGAATATTCCGTTGAGGATTGCATAATCGACATCCAGCAGGTAGAGCGCCACGGAAGACAAGACCGCCACGATGAGTGAAACAATCACCTGGCCGCGGATGTAACCTCCAACACTCCGGTTTACTTCCCCTCCTATCTTTAGCAAAAGCTCTTTACGACCGGGAGGAAGCCATCTGACCAGTTCACTCTTGACCTCCTGCTTGTAATGAAGCATGAAGAAGACCAGAATAGGAGCCAACAGGAGATTGAAGAGATTAAAGGCTATCTGTGAGGCAGCAGCGTATGCCCCGGCTCCGAACTTGCCTGTTACGCTCTCTATGTTACCGGTCAGGGAATCCACCAGCCACTGCCATTCTGCGGCGCCATATGAGGGGGTGTAGCCCTTCTTAAGATCTCCGGAGAGGGCCTTCAGCTTCTGCAGATAACCAGGCAAGTTGCGGACGAGTTCCTGCCAGCGGCTGGTGAGAAACGGCATCAGAAACGCAAAGAAGAAAAAAGAAAAAACAGCCAGCACGGCATACAGAAGCGCTATCCCATAGATCCGCTTCAATCGGCGCCGTTCCAGGGATACCAAGAGCGGATCCAACAGATAGGCAACGACAAAGGAGAGGAGAAAACAGGAGATCGTATGCTTCATTGAGTAGCCGGCGACCAGCACGATAAAAATCCCCATCAGTGCTGCAGCCCATTTCACCGCCGTAGGATTTGCCTGCTTATTGGGAAACTCGCTCATATCACGTCCAATGGAGAAAAGAGATCGTGTTCCTCTAGCCAGTGGCTGACCCTTTCTGCAAGCTGCGACTCGCGCAGATCCTCCAACTGCTCCTGCTCGTCAGGATAGAAGGAGAGTATTTCCTCTACCTTCCCGTAAGGAAGCTTGCCCGAGTAAGCGCGGTTGAGCATCCCCTTCAGGTGCTCATTCTCAACCTTCTGAATAAACTCATGGAGCAGAAGCCGCTCCTGCTCGTAATCGAAACCCGGAATCGGCAGGTACTGGTCGGTGCCAGACGACAACTCCTGCCAGAACTCATCGTTGTCATAGTCTGCAGGAACGAGATATATCTCTCCCGAAAGCCGGTCCAGCAGGTAGATCAGCTCAGGATCATCGTTTTCAAAGGCGTCCAGGAGTTCATCCCATACTATGTCCACATCCCTCATTACACCCAAATCACATCACTCCGTAAGCCACACTTTACCTGTCGGCCTGTTTCCGTTATAGTCAGCCGATGCGAACACTATTCATCGCGGATGCGCACCTCCAGCATGAGGGGGATGAAAGCTACCGTGCCATGCTCCGCTTTCTGTCCGGGCTGCACGGCAACACCGGAACCCTCTTCATCCTGGGGGACTTCTTTGAGTTCTGGATCGGCTACCGGAAAAACCCCTTCACTCACTACCTGCCGGTGATGGAGGCTCTCCGCAAGCTTCACGAAAGCGGCACTTCAATCATCTATTTCGAGGGGAACCACGACTTTCACATGGGACCCTTCTTCACCGAAACCCTGCACGCCCGCGTCCATCCAAGCTCTGCAACCATAGAGCATTCCGGCAAGCGGATTCATCTCTGCCACGGAGACCAACTTAACCCTGCCGATATACCGTATCGGCTTCTGCGGGCACTCTTTCACTCACGAATCACCAAGTGGCTCACCCATGTCGTACCCCCGTGGGTTGCAAGCGCCATCGCCGAGAGGATGGGGAGAAAAGGGAGAGAGAATCCCCACGCCAAGCGGGGGAATCCTGCCTGCCAAGGACTGCTCCGAGCCTATGCAGCCCCGCATTTTGCGGCGGGGTGCGACCTGGTGGTTGCCGGCCACTTTCATCTGCCGTTCTGCGAACCAGCTCCCGAAAACCCTGCCGCACTCATGGTCTCCCTGGGAGACTGGGCCACCCGTCACGCCTATGCAGAACTGGAACAGGGGACGATCACCCTCAAGACCTTCGAGTGATAATTCACCCTGCTTCAGCCAGACCGAAAAGATTCAGGTAATTCGCCACACGCTTTTCAAGGGACGGGTCAGCTATCCTGATGCAGATATCATCAGGACGGTAGCCGCGACAGACTGGTGGACGTTCTTCGTAAACAGCGCAGTCGCCATCCGGCAAGAGGTGCCTGCAACTGACCCCCAGAGGCTTATCGAGGGCTGTTATATCAGGTGCCACACAACAGGTCCCGCAGCGCAAACACTCCATTCTCCCCCCACTGTTACTGAAAGAACTCCTCCAACGCCTGTTCTCCGAGAAGAGAAGCCTTAATCCGCCACTTCCCTCCGTTGATTACGAGAGCCACCAGGGCTATCTGCGGATCTTTGATGGGGGCATAGGCCGTAAACCAGCTGTAATAGCCGGCGGGATCAGTTCCGTTGATGGAGCCTGTCTTGGCGGCGACATCCACCGATGCAAGCTTAGGCCGCCCCCGTCTGTCACGGAATACCTTGCGTGAGGTTCCCTGGCTGACCGTGGTGGACATCATCTTTGTCAGCTGGTCAGCGGTCTCAGGGGTCATCAGCCTGCGTACTGGCTGTGTCTCGGCGGAATAGAGCAGCTTGCCCTGGTTGCCGCGGATCTCGCTCGCCAGCAGAGGGTGGAGCATAACCCCCCTGTTGGCAACAGCGGCCATCATCAGCGCGGCGTAGAGAGGTGAAACCTTTACCTCTTTACAGAGGCCGGCCCCCATAAGTTTCAACGCGTTGTCGTCCTGGGGTGTCGTTCCACTGCAAGGGATGATCGGCGTACCTGGGAACAGAGTCTGATTGAATCCGAAGCGCTCCATACTGGCTACTATACCCGCCTTTCCCACTACATCGCCCGCAAGGCGCCCAAAAACAGGGTTTACCGATTTGCCCATCGCGGTGGTGAGATCCATCTCCTGATTGCCGCGCCGAGGGCCGACCGCCCAGTAACGGGGATTTTCGGAAGTAAGGCGGCCGCGAAAAGGCATAACGGTCTGCGGTGTAACTTTTCGCTCCTCTAAAGCAGCAGCCGCAGTCACGATCTTGAAAAGGGATGCCATGGGGTAGAGATTATAGACAGCCCGTGCTTCCCAGGCCTGATCGACCTCGGAATGGGAGGCCATTGCCAGGATTTTACCGGTTTTAGGCTCAACCGCAACAAAGACCCCGTAAGGGACTTTATACTCCTTCATCACCTTCAGTACCCGCTCCTGCAGTTCGTTGTTGATGGCGTACACAACGGTGGTCCCCTCCGGACGCTGCGCAAGGAAGCGACTTCCGTCAAATCCTGCTTTTGGCAGCGACTCATTAGCCATCGTAAACGACTGACTGAAGTCAAGATGAGCAGGAGGCTTTACGAGGCTGCGTCTGTCAGTGGGGGGCGAGTTTTTATCTGAGACCAGCAGGTTGAAAAGTGGGTATGCAGCCAAAAGGCAGGCAATAATAGGGAGCAGCAGCTTGAGCCGACGACGGCGTTCGGGCGGCTCAGGCGCCATACGATTGAAGCTGTTACGGGATGACTGGCGAGGCCACGTGACCATCCGTTTCATGCCTCTGCTATTTTTAGATGTTATATGCTTGATGTCCTGCATAGGCCTGGGGGTACGAAGTCACTTTCGAGTATTGGTAAGTTAGGAGGTGTTTGCTGCGCTTTTTGGCAGAAAACAACTTCGTTAACTTACGTATCCTGTTTACCAGGGCTGGGAGGGGAAAAGCCGAGCGCGTTAAGGGTTGGCACTATACGCTAAACTCGGGGCCATTGTCAATGACGGGGCGGTAGATCCACAAGGTCCTTGATGGTCAACCCTCCAAGAGACTCCCCACGGGCCTCTTCCAGACGGTGAAGCAGTTGACCGACCGCTTCCGACCCCTTCGATTCGGCTGAAGAAAAACCACTGCCGCCATACTCCCTCACCACCGAAAGCACATCGCTCACCTTGAGCGTGCCGATGTCCCTTGCGGGCAGGCAGGTAATCGGCTCACCGGCACCTTCTGCCAGAAACCCTCTTGACGTGAAAAACGAGAGCAGCTCCTGCACCGTCCGTGTAGGCAGATCCAACTCCTCGGCCATCTCTTCTGCACTCGGTGGAGGTTTGCCTGCGACAAACCGAATCGCAATCAGCCGGAAAAGGGAAAGAGCCAGATATTCGTGCAGGGCATGGTTTGGGGTGAGCCGGAGCCCGCGGCGACAGCTCCGTAGTGTCTGGTGAGCCCAGACCACCTCACCGCCGAAGAGTATTATCGCCCAGCTGGTATAGATCCAGACCATGATGATAGGAACCAGGGCAAGAGTTCCATATATGGCGTTGTAACGGGTCACTCCCATCTGGAAGTTGATATAGCACCACTGTGCAAGCTGCCAGAGGGTTCCGGCCAGGAGCCCGCCAACCAGTGCCGAACGGAAACGGACCTTGGTGTTGGGGATAAAGACATAGAAGAGGATCAAGGCCAGCCAGATGCTCAGGTAAGGGACGAAGCGAAACAGTCGCAGGAGCAGCTCTCCAATGTATGGTTCGGCGAGTGCCCAGCGAACCAGGGCCTGACTCTGCAGGCTCGTGGTGATACTTGTTGCGGAAAGCATCAGCAACGGGGCCACCATTGCGACACTCAGGTAGTCGGTGAATTTGCGGTAGGCTGATCGTGTCTCCCTAACCCCCCAGATGCCGTTGAATGCCACTTCGGTGGACTCGAAGAGCGAAACAACTGTGATGACAAGGGAAACAAGCCCTGCAGCCCCGAGAGTGGCCATGTTGGTATTGTTGATGTACTGGACAATCTTGGCAACCGCCTTCTCTGAACCGGCAGTCACCTGCTGGATCAGAATCGGCTCAAGTCGGTTCTGCACGCCAAACCCCTTGAGAACGGCAAAGGCAAGCGCAAGAAACGGGACCAGCGAGAGGATGGTGGTAAAGCTGAGGGCAGAGGCCTGCAGGAGACAACGGTCGGCAATAAAATCCTTCCCCGACACGACAAGCAGCTGTGCACCTTTCAACAACTGGCGCCGAATACCGTCGCACTCAGCCGGATCGCGGTCAAGCAGGCTCTCGACAAACCCTTTCGTTCCTTTCAGCATCATGACTGCATCCTCTCAGACTACATCCATAAACCAAGAAACCTTTTGAAACACGGAGCAACTGAGAAAAATCTGAGAATAAATCTTTTTGGAAAACCATTTTTTTTGGCTCACCGTATTGAGTTACCATATTTTTGTAAGTTTCAGATTTCTCCTTGTTCTCCGTTTCTCCGTGTTATTCAACTGCCGTTTAAATGATAAAAAAAGGGCGCACAACGGTGCGCCCCTCAGGCGGTTCGAGGCGTTTTCACGCACCCCGGTATTTTTCCTTCTCACGCTCCATAGCCTCTTTGCCGGCCTCGATAGCCGTAGACAGGATCGATTTCTTCTCCTTCAGGACCTCTTTGCCGTCTTCAAGGGTAGTCCTTAACTTGTCCTGGGCCTCGCTCACATACTCCTTAATCTTATCCACCGCATCCTCGGTGATGCCCGAAATCTTATCCCTGATCTCCCGGCCTGTCTTTGGTGCGACAAGAAGTGCTACCCCCGCACCAACGGCAGCTCCAGCCAGGAACGAGAGGAATACGGTCCCCGCACATAAACCGTTATCATTGTTTGCCATGATCTTTACCCCCTTTTCGGATTAATTTTTCCATTACGTACTTACCTGCCACCTTGGCACCTGTCAGCCAAAGCGATGAACGTGCCATCAGGCCTGCAACTGAGCCGACCACCCCGTTGATGGTCCGCAGGCCACGCCCTGTGTCCCCCAGAGCCTCCATGAATGTAGCGACATCCTCCCTTTTGTCGGCAGTCTCATGAACAATCAGTTTTATATCTGCCAGAGCTTCGTGCAGCTCTTTCAGGACCGGTCGCAGATCAGCCTCTATCCTCTGCAGCGTCTCACGTGAGGCAACCGCTGCCTTTCTGATCTCGAGAAATGCAGGCACGATCGCCGCAGCCAGAACAATCAATGTCACCGCCATGGCCACAACAGCGATGGATACTATATCCATGTCCAGTTTCCTCCTTTCTCCCCACTATGCAGGCAAGTATAGAGCAATATCGATTTATTTCAATCAGCATTCCTTAGCATTCCTCAATATCTGCCGCGGTCACCTCCACGTCCGGACGCTCCTCCACCATCCACTCTTCCAGTTTTTCCAGGAGCTGCCGGGCATACAGGCGACTTGAACTGACGGTAACGAAACCCAACACTGCACTGCCTGGATCGTCCTGGCGATCCACCTCGGCAGCCGACACGTTAAAGCGGTTGCGAGCACGTGCCAGAAGGCTTTTTACGATTCCACGTTTCCCCTTGAGGGAATGGCTTGGAAGAGATAGATATATCTGAGCTGCATAGATATGCATGGAAAAAGCTCCCAGAGAGCCTGCTTTCAGCGATTGTACCGGGCAAAAATCAAAGGTCAAGAGTGTTGGCGGTTGACAATTTGCAAGAGCGCTATATAATTCGGCCATATTTCATGTAAAGGCGTTCTCATGGCTACCAACATACTTGTAAATCTCAGCAACCGGGTTCTGGCTAATGCACTGGCCGATCTCCTGAGCAACTCTCCGGACGGGTATCTACCTGATGTTGCGCTTGACATTACGCACGTAAACGGATTCGACCCCGAACTAGTGCTTGTTGACGCCGCCACCCTTAGTGCGGCCATCTTCACCCGCTGGCCGGAAGCCAAGGTCATACTTTTCGACACCGGGCTCCAGGAAAACGAGGTAATCAGCATACTCCTCTCGCACAAGCTGGACGGGATCATCGCAACAGACACCGACACCCCCCTCTTTCTCAAGGCCCTCTCGGTGATCCACGCAGGACAGGTCTGGATCGACAACACCAAGCTCAAAGCCCTCCTGAACTACGCCGAATCAGCCGCCCGCGCCAAAAACATAGACAAGATAAGCCGCAAGGAGCAGGAGGTAATCATCCTCGTCTCCCAAGGGTTAAAAAACAGGGAGATCGCCGAGAAGCTCCGGATAAGCGAGCAGACCGTCAAGGCCCACATAAGCCATATCTTCCGCAAGGTAAAGGTCACCAACCGATCCCAGCTGGTGCCGCTTGCCATGAAATTCCGACTCCCACCTCTCGCCTGAACCAGATCACTTCATCAGCTCTTACAATGCCGGCAACCCTTGCCGGCATTTTTATTTTCAGCAACCCCTTTCTACGACTTTAGACATACCTCTTTCGCTCAGATCATCCCTTTCATGGAGACTACCTCCTAAAGTATCTAAAATAAATAACCATTAGAGCGATTGCCATAACCAGCATTTCTGTTAATTAAATTGGCAGGAAATTCAATAATTATAAGTCATTATCCTTTTACACGGAGAGTGAGATGCCTGATTCGAATTCAAACCTTACTAATGAACCGATTTCGCTGAGCGATGTCCTTGAACAAGAGCGCAAGGCAATAAACTTACGGGCCAGGAGGATCAAGGGAGACTGCGGACCCAGCGGTCACACAGCCCTCTGCCTGTCGGGAGGAGGTATTCGCAGTGCAACATTCAGCCTGGGGGTTCTCCAAGGACTTGCCAGGGCAGGGTTGCTCAAGCATTGCGACTACCTTTCCACCGTTTCCGGCGGAGGGTATATCGGCAGCTGGCTCAGCGCCTGGATTAATCGCTCCGGTTTCACCTCCGTCAACCAGCAGCTGGCAACCATGCAGGATATAAAGAAGCCGTGCGATGAGCCGGCACCTGTTCAGCAGTTGAGAGAATACAGCAACTACCTGTCACCAAAGGTGGGGCTGATAAATGCCGACACATGGACTCTGATTGCCACGTTCCTGAGGAATATGCTGCTCAACTGGGCGGTGATTCTCCCTCTGCTTGCTGCAGGGCTCATGCTTCCGCGTTTCCTGATATTGATCCTTGCGCTCAGGGGGGGATTCTGGCCAACCATGCTGCTTACCGCGGCGAGCGCTCTGATGGTCCTTATCTCGGTGGTCTACGAGGCGCTTGACCTCCCCAGCCTGGGTGATGCGAAACTCCCGCAATGGAGCTTCAAGCTCTTTTTTCTCCTCCCGTCCATCGGTTATGCCCTGTTTTTTTCCATTGCCTGGGGGTGGTATGCCCAGCAAGGGGAGCAACTGTTCATTTCACAGGGGATAACGCCTTCCGGTTTGCTGGCTGCTGCCCTTGCGGATCTCAAAACCACCTTTGCGATTTTCGGCGCCTTTTTACATACTTTCGCATGGTGCGCAGGTCTCCTCGCCGCCTCAATATGGAAGAAGAGTAAACTGAATTTTTTCAAAACCGGATGGTTTCTTTTCGCTGCGGCACTTTCCGGTGCGCTTGGGGGATACCTGCTCATCATGTCAGCCGAAAGCATCAGCTACCTCGTTACCAACAACCAGCCGGCTTACGCCTGTTTCGCATTCCCGATCTTCATATGCGCTTTCTTGACAGCAGGTCTTCTGCAGGTGGCGCTTGTCCGTCATGCGTCTGAAGAACATGACCGTGAATGGTGGGCGAGTTCGGCCGCATGGCCTCTCATCGTAACCTCTGCATGGCTGGCCGGATCATCACTTGTCTATTACGGCCCCCAGCTGTTTTTCTCGAAAATTTCAACACTGGAGAGCAGTGCAGTCAGCCTGTTCGGCATCCTCTCCGGAGCGGTTACCGCATTCTTCGGACACAGCGGCAGCACAGCGGCATCCGCAGAGAAAAATGAAGGTCTCAAAAACAGGGTTTTGAATCACTTGATGTCGCTGGCGGCACTTCTATTTATAGCAATCTTCCTGATTCTCCTCTCACTGGGCACCAGCTGGATACTTGCGGGGAGGCCTGACAACTTTTCGATTGACCATCATATCCTCCAGCTTCATTACAGCTACAGGGATACTATGCTTTTCCCCGCCTTCATTGCCTTTATCCTTTTCGGCGTTGTGTTGAGCCGTTTTGTTGACATAAACCGTTTCTCACTTCACTGCATGTACCGAAACCGCCTGATAAGGGCATATCTGGGAGCATCGAGGGGACAAGAGGAAAGGGAACCCAACAAGTTGACCGGTTTCGACCAGATGGACAATATTGATATGAGCGCCCTTCCCCAGCGCCCTTTTCACATCATAAACATTGCCCTTAACCTTACCGACGACGAAAAGCTCTCCTGGCAGCAGAGAAAAGCCGAACCATTCACGATAAGCCCGCTGCATGCAGGCGGAAAAGGAGTCTATTATCGCCCCATCAACGAGTACGCTGCCCCACAATCCAAATCTCTTTTACGTCATGAGGGGATAACCCTGGGAACTGCCATGGCCATCTCAGGTGCAGCAGCAAGCCCGAATATGGGTTACCACTCGTCCCCCCTGATAACCTTCATCATGGCGCTTTTCAATCTCCGGCTCGGCTGGTGGCTCGGCAACACCGGGGATAAAGGGCGTGACACCTGGCGCACCTCCGGCCCGAAGTGGTCGGCCTGGACCATGTTTATGGAGATGTTCGGTAGGACTTCAGACCATTACAAGTACATATACCTGACCGATGGCGGTCACTTTGAAAACCTTGGTCTGTACGAAATGGTGCTCCGCCGTTGCCGCTTCATAGTAGTGATCGATGCCGGGTGCGATCCCAAGACCGAGTTCGAGGACCTGGGGAATGCACTCCGCAAAATACGGATCGATTTCGGTATACCCATAACGATAAACCTGTCCCCGATTCTCGACAAAAACAAGCGATACGCAACCGGATCAATCGATTATGCTGCAGTAGACGGCAAGGATGCCCCACAAGGGAAGCTCATATACATTAAACCTCGCGTTACCGGCAACGAACCGGCGGACATTTACAATTACCACAAGGTAAATGATGCGTTTCCCCATGAACCGACCTCTGACCAGTGGTTCAGCGAATCACAGTTCGAGAGTTACCGGATGCTCGGTTTCCATACCATACGAGATATTTCCCAGGATAACTGGTCATGCGAATCGCCTGACCAGTTCCTGAGTAAAATCGAAACATACCTCCAAAGTAATAGCGCCTGATTAAAGGGCAGGAGAGATGAAACGTTCAGATGAGAGCCGGTACGCATACACGCTACTAAAACAATGGGAGGTCAACCATGGAATTTTTTGTCTGCAACTGCCCGGCAACCGGCAATGTGATCCTCGACGGCAACGACGAGGGTCCCAACAGAGACAGCGCCGGCAATCTTTTGACCAAACAGTGCAACACGGGAGTCCACATCGTCTCTCTCCAGTGTGCTCTCGGGAAAACATGTGCTCCCGAGCAAGTTATTGTCTTGGTTGAAAATACCGATCCGATCCTGCCAACGGAGGTGGAGTTCCGATGCCTATAGCGAATCACCGCATGATGATTCTCTGTGCTGTCGTAGTGGCCATCAGCGGTGGCTGCGCTCATTATCACGAGAACCCCCGGCTGTCGGCCATATCCTCCTCCACGGGATACCGCTACAGTGTGGTACGCCCCACACCGACCGGGGACAGACCTTTTGTCCTCCTGGCATTGTCAGGAGGCGGAACGCGTGCCGCGGCCTTTTCCTTCGGACTCATGGAGGAGTTGAAACAGGTCGAATACACCGCGCACAACAACGTAAAGCGACGGCTCATCGACGACGTGGAGATCATCTCCTCGGTCTCGGGGGGGAGCTTCACCTCTACCTATTATGCACTCTTTCCCGACCGCTTCTTTACCGATTTCCCGGACAAGTTCCTCTACCGCGACATACAGATGGGGCTCGTCTGGCGTCTCTTGAATCCCTACAACTGGTGGCGACTCGCATCACCGGATTTCAGCCGGATCGACATGGCTGACGAGTACTACAACAGTACTGTTTTCGAAGGGAAAACCTTTGCCGACCTGCTTGACATGCCAAAGGGGAAAGCCCCCTTCCTGGTCCTCAACGCCACCGACATCAGCATGGCTCACCGCTTCGAGTTCACCCAGGACCAGTTCGACCTCCTCTGTTCAGACCTCTCCGGCGTCTTGCTCTCCCGCGCGGTTGCGGCATCCTCCAATTTCCCGGTCGCCTTTGCTCCGCTCACCCTGGACATCTACAAGGAGCCGTGCGGCCAGCTCCCTCAGTGGATCGAACTCGGGATGGACCGGGGGAGGAACCCGGACAAACGCCGTGTCGCCGATGCCGATACAGCCCATTCCTACCGCGAGGCTGACCGCCGTTATGCCCACCTGCTGGACGGTGGACTGTCGGACAACCTTGGGCTGAGGGGACCATTGCAGGCGGTCACAACAACCGATAGCCCCTGGAGCATTCTCCGATTGGCGAACCTGGACAAACTGGGGAGGCTGATGGTGATCGCGGCCAACGCCAAGACGACGAAGCAGCGGAGTTGGGACACGACGAGCTCTCCGCCCGGTATCGGCGCGGTCCTCGATGTTGCCATGAACGGGCCGATGGATGACGTCTCCTTCGACAGCAGCGAGATGGTAGACGGCCATTTCACCCGGATGCGGCAGCTTGCCCGTACCGTCGATTCATGCAACAAGCGACTGGGGCAGTATTGCCCCACTGCCCCGCAGATCAATAACCCGATCACCACCGATTTCACCTTCACCGAATTGACTTTCGACGACATTCCCGACCCCCGCCTCCGCCGGTGCCTGCAGGAGTTGCCGACATCGTTCTCCCTCCCCAGGAGTACCGTCGATCTCCTCCGCTCGGCAGCAGGGTATCTCCTCATGAACTCGTCCGACTTTATCAGTGGCATGAAGCGGCTCGATCCGGGATGGCAACCGAGGCACGTCACCATCGATGGAAAGCTGATCAACGAGGTCTGCGGGGCGGTGGCAGCATCCGGTGCCGGGGGAACGTAGCAATGTGGGAAAGCGGGAGTATTTGGGCAGGAGTTTTATTGTGGTCTAAAAAGGAGATATCGTTATGAATTACACTGTTATTGATACGTATAAAATAAGATTCATGGCTTTGATGGTAGTCTTGGCAATGTGTATTTCTGGTTGTACTGTTACTTTAGTCAGTAAATATGATGAACTGACTGACACTAGTATAACCGCACTTCAGAAAAAATTTGATGTTTACTTCATGAAACTTGATGGTGCATCTTTTCCTGATTGCTCTTTTGCAGCGAACAAGATTTTTTATGATGATGTAAATGTTCAACTAAGCGGTACTCAGGTAAGAGCTCATGCAATTCCCAATAATGAGATAACGTTAGCGCAGCTAGATGCACTGTCTCAGGCAATATCCGGCTTGGAAAAGGCTCAAAAACTGAGAGACAGTAAAAGCTCATGCCTGCCCGCTGAAATTATTACAACAGATCGAACCATGTTCAATTCCATTTTCACCGCAATACTTAAATTCGAACTAGCCAAGAAACGTGGTGAGATATAATACCCGAGAGGAGGGATAAAATGGGCTTGGATATCAGCAAATTAGGGAAGGATATGGGGGCTGCTTTTTTAAACAGCCTTAATGACAAAGCTCCTGATATTGAAGATTATGCAAAAGGTGAAGGTGTAAAAATGGCACAGTGCCTTGCCACAATCACGTCTCTGGTCGCAGCAGGTACAATAAGCGAAGATGAAGCAAAGCTTCAACTGGACATTCAAAAACAGGCGGCACGATCAATTTTATTGACGATAGAAGGGCTCGGTGCTTTGGCAGTGGAGGCAGCGATTAATGCTGCGTTAGGGGTTGCAAAAGATGCCGTTAATTCCGCGTTAGGATTCGTGCTGATTTAGATTTCATGCTGATTACCAAGAACCCGGATGGACAGTTCCTCATCGTCACTCTTATCCTCGGTCAACATCATTTACCAGAGCGGTAGAGTGAGCGGCGCCGAAAGCCGTCCATTTCTCCACCAGCACCAGCAACTCCGCAATTTCGAGCGGTTTGCTCAGATAATCATCCATCCCGGCTGCAAGGCATTCGTCACGGTCTTCCCGCATGGCATTGGCGGTGAGCGCAATCACCGGAATCGCATGGTTTCTTACGTTTGAAGTCTGATCCCGTATGACGGCAATTGCTTCATAGCCGTTCATCACCGGCATCATGCCGTCCATCAGCACCAGGGCATAGTCGTTAACTTCCAGCAACTTCAGCGCCTCGCTGCCATTGCTCGCCACATCCACGTGGTACCCGAATTTTCCAAGAATTGCCTTTGTCAGCAGCTGATTGGTCATGTCATCTTCTGCCAGGAGAAGGCGGATATTGTTTCCGGCTGGTTTCGTAGGGGCGAATCTTCTGTCCGCCCTGTTGGGATCACCACCAGGATCAAAAACAGGGCCACCACGCGGGACTCCCACGACATCTGTCTGCTTCTCCACCACCACCGTGAACCAGAACGTAGCCCCGCCCCCTTCCACACTCTCAACACCGACACTCCCACCCATCAACTCTGCCAGCTGACGCGAGATGGTCAGACCCAGTCCGGTGCCGCCATAATTACGGGTGGTGGAACCGTCCGCCTGGGTGAATGGCTCAAATATCATATCCAGCTTGTCTGCCGCAATGCCGATGCCGCTGTCGCGCACCAGAAAACGAAGGGTCGTTTGCTGATCATCTTCCGCATCCTTGCGGATATGCAGCGAAATTGAACCCTTGGAGGTAAACTTGATGGCGTTGCCGATCAGGTTGGTGATGATCTGGCGCAGCCGCCCCGCGTCACCCTTCAAAAGCAGTGGGACATCAGGATCAATCCGAGAAACAAGCTCCAGCCCTTTTTCCTGGGCGCGGCGGGACAGTAAGTTGATGGTGCCTGATGTCTCTTTCTGCAGATCAAAGTCTCGTGTTTCAAGCTCAATTTTCGCCGCTTCAATTTTGGAGAGGTCAAGGATGTCGCTGATCAGTTGCACCAGGTTTCTGCCGGACAGCTTGACCAGTTGGGCGTACTCGCGCTGTTCCTCCGTCAATTCGGTACCCAGCAGCAGTTCGGTCAGACCGAGCACGCCGTTCATGGGGGTGCGAATCTCGTGGCTCATGTTGGCCAGGACCTGGCTCTTGGCGGTGTTGGCAGCTTCGGCGTCTGCTTTGGCCTGGCGCAATTCCGCCTCGGCCCGCTTGCGCATCAGCGCCGCTCCGATGTGCGCTGCGACTCCTTCCAGAAGTTGAACCGTATCACGGGTGAAACATCCTTTGCGCCGGTCATTGAGCTGGATCAGGCCAACAATCCTCTCCTTGTTCCGAATCGGCACCAGGGCCACTGAGGCATAACCTTGATGTATGCATTGGTTGCGTGGATGAAGCCGGGGGTCCTCGCCGGGGGGTAGAGGCCGCTGCGGGCCTGATCGATGGCGCGGCTGTCAATGTCGGTGGCAAAGAGCTGCAGCTTGTATTGTTTTTGCAATCTATCCATCTGTTCCTGAAGAAGGATAGCGATGGAGTAGGCTTCTTCTCCGGTGGAACAGCCGCAGATCCAGACCCTTACCGCGGTACCGACCGTTTTGTCGGCAAAGAGGCGCGGGATGACCATGGTCTCAAGCGCGGCAAAGGCTTCCGGATCACGGAAGAAGCTGGTGACGCCGATCAGCAGATCGCGAAAGAGCGCCTCCACCTCTACCGGTGTCTGCTGCAAAAAACGGACGTAGCCTCCCAGATCGGCGATCTGATGCACGGCCATACGCCGTTCGACGCGGCGCTTGATGGTATTCTGCTTGTACTGGGAAAAATCGTGCCCGGTCTGGTGACGCAGAGGCGAAAATCTTTTTGAGAGCGTCTTCAGACTTTGCGGGCGGTGGAACCTGCGGGTGTGCAATCTTCCCGAAGGCATGGGCTGCGTAGGCGATCAGGTTTGTCGGCATCTCGGCCGCCGGCAGGACGTAGTCCACCAGGCCGGTGTTGATAGCGCTGCGCGGCATACCATCATATTCGGAGGATTCGGGGTTCTGGGCCATGGCCATACCACCTTCGCCCTTGATCGCCCGTAAACCTTGCGTGCCGTCACTGCCGGTACCGGAAAGCACGATGCAGATCGCCCGTTCATGCTGATCCTGGGCCAGCGAACGGAAGAAGAAGTCAATCGGCAGTCGCTGACCGCGCGGCGAGGACGGTTCCAGCAGGTGCAGCGCGCCGTTTAAAAAGGCCATATCGCGACCCGGCGGGATGATATAGGCGCAGTTGGGCTGCACCACAACCCCATCCTCGACCTCTGAGACCTGCATACGGGTGTAGCGCTGGATAAGATCGGTCAGGATGCTCTTGTGGTCCGGCGCCAGATGCTGCACCAGCACAAAGGCCATGTCCGGATCTTTGTCTGCCGGCATACCGGAAAAAAAGGATTCGAAGGCCGCCAAGCCACCGGCGGAGGCGCCGATGCCGACGATGGGGAAATGGGCTTGAGCTTCCGGTTGGGAGCAACTTGCAATGGCGACCGGTAACGCTTCCCCTTCGACGAGAGGTTCGACTCCGCTCACCCCAGTACTCAGGGAACAGGCTGTTTCTGACTTCACGGCAGGTTTCTTTTTTCTGGTCGTCATGGGCTTCTCCATCTGCAAACCAAAAAGCCGGCGTACGTGAAAGATCGCAGCACCGGCTTTAAGTGGGTGAATCAGACAAATTTATCACAGAGGTGACTCTGAAGGGAGAGATTATTACTGCCGGTGAACTCGTGCGGTAAGGTGAGACATTTCCTGTAACAGAGATTTAACCTGAACCTTATCGCAATTCTTAATAATTGCAACAATCAAACGCGCCTTGGGTTCCTGATCGGGAAAGTTTTCAGAAGCCGAAACAAATACAGCGCCATGGATTGCAAGCTCTCGATAATCGGTTATAATTCTTAAAAATATCATCATTGAGAGCACTGAAACTGCGCTGGATTTCCCTTAAAACCAAATTGGTTCTGTATTCATTGGCGATATTTGTCACGCTTGTGCCTGCCACTGCCTATTTCTCCATCGACTACTTCAGGCATCACTATCAGGAAAGCATCGAGCAGCAGCAGTTCCTCCTGGTCGACCGAATCGCTGGTGAACTCGACTCCAAGATATCATCTGCGCACACAATGCTGATCCGGGTGTCCGAACTCATCACTCCTGCGATCCTCACCAATCCTCTCCTGGCAGAGCAATTCCTTAACAGTCGCGTTGGAATCCAGTCTGTTTTCGATAACGGCCTCTACCTGTTCACTCCCGACGGCAAGATACTGGCTGAGACCAATATCCACCCTGCCCGTATCGGATCCGATTTTTCGTTCCGCGACTACATCATCAAGACAATCCTCACGAGAAAACCGTATATCTCTGCGCCATATATCTCCAGTCAGAAACACAAGCATCCGTCCGTGATGTTTACTGTGCCGGTGCTTGACCACAAGGGCGAGCTGATCGCCATTCTGGGGGGGAGCATGGATCTCATGAGAGAGAATTTTCTCGGCACCCTCTCCACTGCCCAAATTGGGCCTACCGGCTATTTCTACCTGTCTACGCAAGACAGGACCATGATCATGCACCCTGACAAATCCCGCATCCTGACCAAGACACCCGAAGGTCTGAACATCATGTATGACCGGGCCATCGGCGGTTTTGAGGGTAGCTACAAAACTCTTAATTCAAAAAAGATAGTCTGCCTCGCCTCATTCAAGCGTCTCAAAACCACGCGATGGATACTTGCGGCCAACTATCCGGTGAGCGAGGCGTTTGCTCCGGTCAAGCGTGCCGCGCTTACCGCCTGGATAATAGTTGGGGTTGGCGCTCTCTTTACTGCGATGATATTCTGGTTGGTCATGGGAAGGTTGATATCACCCCTTCAAAACCTGACCTGCCAGATTAAAGACATTCATGCGGAAACAAATCCGGGGCAACAGCTGACAGTATCCACAAACGATGAGGTCGGAGTCCTTGCTGCCTCTTTTAATATTCTGCTCGAAAAGCTCGGTAAGCGCGAGGATGAGCTGGAGCAGCATGTGAAATTACGCACCGCTCAACTGGAAGCAACCAACCGGGAACTTGACTCATTCAGCTACTCTGTCTCCCACGACCTTCGTGGACCGATCAGGCACATTGAAGGATACGCCACGATGCTCGCTGAGGATCACGGTGCGGATCTTGACGGCGATGCAAGCGAACTCCTGCAGCGCGTCCTGCGTTCGTGCCAGAGAATGAACGGGCTGATAAATGCTCTCCTTAGTCTATCCAGGTTGAACCAGAGCGAAATCACCCTTGCCAGCGTCAACCTGAGTCTTATTGCTGCCGATGTCGTTAACACTTTACGCCAGTCAGAACCGGATCGACTTGTGGAGTTCAACATCACTGGCAACTTGCAGGCACTCGCAGATACCTCCCTCATCAGTGTGGCATTGGAAAACCTTCTCGGAAACGCGTGGAAGTTCACCCGGCATACTCCGCTGGCAACGATAACTTTTGACTCTATGGAGCAGGACGGCCACGTTGTTTTCCGGGTACGAGACAATGGCGCCGGTTTCGACATGAGGTATGCCGGAGACCTTTTCGCGCCATTTCGCCGACTCCACCGTGACAATGAGTTCGAAGGGATAGGGATCGGCCTTGCGACTGTTCAACGAATCATCCATCGCCATGGAGGCAAAATCTGGGCGGAGGGAAGCATTGAAGGGGGAGCAACCTTTTTCATTAGCCTGAATTCTGTTTGAGCCCAGAGTGAGACCGGATCAGAACAGCGCCTGTTCATTAACCTCTGCCTTGAGCTTACCTCATAAACTTTGAACAACAGTCACACTACATACCCTTGAGTTTCCAGAGTGCAATCACACCAAACACCAGAAACATGAATCCTGCAGTTCGGTGTATCCAGCATAGCGGGATGAATCGGACCAGCTGCTTGCCGGCAAATATTCCCAGCAGTGACACCGACCACAACGCCAGAGTGGATGCAGCAAAAACCATACTCATTCCCATCAGGCTGTCGGAGTGCTGGGCAGCCTGGCTGGCAGTCACCAGCTGGGTCTTGTCCCCCAGCTCGGCCATGAAGATCATTATGAAGGCGGTGCGGGCAGCAGTGGCTGCTGTGGGTGGCGGACCGTCGTCATCATCTTCGGTGTCACAGGCTTGTCGCAGGGTGCTATAGCCGAAATAGAGAAAAAGCAGAGCGGATACCAGTGTCACCCAGAAGATCGGCAGAAGAAGAAACAGCACCTTGCCTACCACAACAGCCGCCAGGTTAAGCACCACAAAGGCTGCCGCTATCCCCACAAATATCCGCTGCCACGGGTAGCGGAGCGCCAGTGCCATGGCGGCAAGCTGGGTTTTGTCCCCCAGCTCTGCCAGAAAAATCAATCCAAAGGTACTGAAGAAGATTGCACTCCCCATCGTGACTCCTGTAGTTTCAGTATTTCTCTACCAGCTTAATACGCCCACTCCTCATGCCCCAGTGGCGCCCGATTCAACTCCTCCCGGTGATTCCGCCAGGATGGCATGAACTGGTCCATCAAGGCAATGAAGCGGCTATTGTGAGAGTGTTCAAGCAGGTGCGCCAGCTCATGTACGACGACGTACTCCAGGCATTCCGGTGGCTTCTTGTCCGCCTCGGTGCGCAGTTTGTAGATTGCGCTGCTGATCTGTGCCGGGGTGTAGTCGTTTTTGGAAAGGTAGGCGGTGAGCAGATTTTCTTCGATGTTGCTGTTGTTGGGGCGGTCGGTCCAATCGCCAAGGTAGTGATAGTGGAGTTCGTCGCGGAAGAGGGCGATGACCCGGTTCTGGGTTACTTTTTCTGGTTGGCCGATGGGTGTCATGGATTCAGGCGACAACTGCTTGCAGATAAATCCGGTCTGCAGCTGCGCTGATGAATTTCTGCCGTCCATGTCCGGGGAGCAAGGTATCCACGACATCAAGCAGGCCAGCTGCCGCCAGGATATCAACGTCCTTTTTGACGCTGCTACGGTCACGATGCAGGCGCTGGGCAAGTGCCGTTATGGAAGCCGCTTCTGCCTTGGCCGCCCGGAACAGTTCCAGACGGGCGGGACTCATGACGGCGAACATATCCCCCGGATCCTCGAAGGTCAGGGTGTATTCCGGCTCCAGCGCTTCGCCGCTATCGATTTTACGGGCAATTTCCCGGCTACGCTTGAAAAAATCTCCGCTAGTTCCTGTATTAACGGTCACGTTTCGCATAATGTTCCTCCAGTATGGTTGCCCACTCCTGCTCAAATCGCTGCTCGATCTCTTCATAACTGGTTGTTACGACCGGTTCTACTGACCCCATAAAATGCCGGTGATGGCCGTGTCTGTTGTCGTAACCGAGTACGCGGCCATTATCACCGGAATATATGAGGTGGTTGATATAGGCCAGGTTATAGCGGATCACAACGCCATCTATCTGCCATACTTCATACCTGACAGTGCCGTTGCCGCGCTTGCGTGAAACCGCAAAGGATTTATCGATAATTTTTATTTCAGCCATGGTTACTTATACCACGGCTGTATCGTGTTGGCAATCGTCGTGATATAGGGATGTTACCCCCCTTTGTGAAAGGGGGGACAGGGGGGATTTGATTCTGATGGCAAAGACAAATCCCCCTCAATCCCCCTTTCGTAAAGGGGGAAGCAAAATCATATCAGCCGAATCCTTCCGGTGAGCAGATTGTGCATCATGCCTTGCTTGAGCTGGCAGTTTTTGGCGAGCTTGGTTTCGAGGGTGGTGATTTCGGCGTCCATGTCGGAGAGGATGGTGGCGATGGCGGTTTGTTCTGGATGGCTCGGAACAGGAAGCATAACTGCTGAGAGTATTCTGCCATTTGTCAATGCACGAGTGGTGTAAGACGCTTTGGAGATGATTTGCGATCGGACATACTCAGATCGAAAGCAGTATGCCTTGTGCATCACGAATACCGATGATCTGTGCCATGATACGGCTGACTTCGGCGGGGGTACGGCACCCCGGCATACTTATCGCTGACGTATTTGACGAACAGCAGCACCAGCACATAGTCTTTATACTGCGAGGCATCCATCCCGCCGCGCAGTTCGTCGCAGGATTGCCAGAGGGATGAGTAGAGTTCGGATTTTTTATGGCCATGGAAGGTGGAATCCTTTGGGTGTCCGGAGAGGTAAATAACCACTCTGCAGGCTGCAAAGTGGCTATGAGTATTACCAGAATCAACCATTAGATCCCATGAATATGTTACTTCGCCATCTGCTTCAGAACCTGCTCCAGCCTTCTCAATTCCTCGCCATAGCCCGACCAGTTCCCCTGTCGTTGCAGGGTGATCGCCTTCTCATAGATGCTCATCGCTTCCTTGGCAAGCACCGACGGTGATGCTTTCTGATCTGCTGTGACCTCACTGGTGATAGCGGCGGCAGCTTTTTTGCCACCGAAGAGTCGTTGCAGAGCCAGTTCCAGGTTTTCCTCCATGACGACCTGATCGCCGAAGGCGACAATCACTCGCTTGAGTTCGGGCAGACCGTCTTTATCAGCTGCAAGGAAGAGCGGCTGAACATAAAGCAGCGACTTTTCAATCGGTATCACGAGCAGGCTCCCCCGGATGACTTCTGAGCCCCGCTGGTTCCAGAGAGTCAGCTGCTGGGATATGAAGGAATCCTGGTTGATCCGCGCATCAATCTGTTTCGGACCATAGATCAGTCGGTCACGCGGAAAGGTGTAGGCCCTGATTTTTCCGTAATTCGCCCCGTCACAGCGTGCCGTGAGCCAGGCAGCCAGGTTGTCACGCTTGGACGGGGTAAACGGCAGGAGCAGAATGTACTCCTCGATCTTTTCCCCCGGCAGTTTCATGATCGTGTAGTAGGGCTCCATCGGCTTTTCGCCGATTGCCGGAATCTGCCAGAGGTTCTCCTTGTTGTAAAAAACCTTGGGATCGGTCATGTGGTAGGCGGCGAACATGGCGGCCTGAAGCTGCAGGAACTGGTGCGGATAGCGGACATGCCTGCGCAGATCTTCCGGCATGGACGTCATCGGTTTCAGCAGCCCCGGAAAAATCTTTGCGTAGACCTTTACCATTACATCATTCGGGTCGCTGATGTAGAAGCTGAGTGATCCGTCATAGGCGTCGACAACCGCCTTGACCGAATTCCGCATGTAGTTGATACCCCCCTGAAGAGGCTTTGAACAGGGGAGACGGTCCGAAGAAGTGTAGCCGTCGATGATCCATTTCAGCCTCCCTCCTTCGTCCACCACCATGTAGGGGTCACCGTCGAAGCGGAGGAAGGGGGCCACCGCTTTAACCCGTTCATTGATGTTGCGGTTGTAGATGATGCGACTCTCTCCGGTTATGTCGGATGAGAGCAGAATCTTCTCTGTCCTGAATTTAGCGGCAAAAAGGGCTTTTTTGAGCAGTGAATCGATGGCCACCCCACCCTTCCCGGTATAGGTGGTATTGATATTACCGGAAGCCGTCGGATAACTGAATTCCGGTACCCTGGTCTTGACAACCACATAGTCGTTGGATAGCTCGCCGAAATAGATTTCAGGCCTTGTTACCTTTATGTCAGCCAGACTGACCGCAGGAATATCCTTGACGAAAAACTCAGGCAACCCCTCCTTGCTGATCCGGCTGACAGGGCCAAAGGTAATGCCGTTACCGTGTGTAAAGATCAGCCGTTCATTGATCCAGTTTTTACTGGGCAGGTCGTCGTAAGAGAGTTCGCGCGGCGAGAGCATTACCTGAGTGTATTGCCCGTTCACCAGGTAGCGGTCGTTGTCCACATCGAAAAATTTGTAATAGGTTCTGATCTGCTGCAGCTGGCTGTACGTCTTGAGCAGCGGGGCATGATCCCATAAACGGATGTTCTTGATAGTTGCATCATTGTTGGCTATATCGGCAGCAGAAAGCTTAGTATCAACATCAAAGGGTACTGTTTCTATCTTTTCCAGATCATAGCCGAATCGGGTAAATTTAAGATTATTATCTATATATGGTGTCTCAAGAGCCAACTCGTTGGGTGCAACCTTGAATTTCTGGAGCAGACCTGGATAGACACGGATGCCGATTATGTAAAGCGCAACCACGATGACCGGCGGCAGCAGCGCCATTCGCCAGGCTCCTTTCCATATCCCGACTGCAAGCATGGCCCCTGCAAGTGGTGTCAGGAAAGTCAGAACCCTGTAGGTCAGCAATCGGGAGTTAACATCGACATAACCTGCGCCATAAAAGGCGTTGTTGTTGGAAAAGAGCACCCTGAAGCTGTCCAGATAGAAGCCGGCAGCGATCAGACACGCAAAGACCCCCACCAAAACCGCCAGATGCCTGCGAACCTTCCCATCAACCGCCGCACCCCGATCCGTCAGGGTTATGCCGCCCCGGACATAATACACCGTTGCGGTTATAACAGCAGTTGCCAGCAACATGAAGCTTACGAAGGCCTTGAGCATCTCCATAAACGGCAGGCTGAACAGGTAGAAACCGATATCCATACCGATGACCGGATCAACCGTTCCTACTGTCAGCTTATTGGAGAACAGCAGGAAATTTTCCCATTGCATGGCACCCCAGTTGCCGGCAAAGAAGGCTAGGACAAGACTGATGAGCATACTTACCGGTTTCGCAAGGCGAGTGGCGTCATCCCTGTTTATCCGGATGTCGCCACCTCCTACAATGAATATGCCGGACGCAGGAAAGTGAGCTCTGTTCGCATAATAAAGATTTGCCTGCAAAAAGATGAATAACAGACCACCAAAGAGCAGCCCAGCCCATGTTTTCGCATACAGGGTTGTCATGAAGACCGATGAGTAACCGGTCTCGACGAAAAAGAGCCAATCGGCATAGAAATTCAGCAAGTATGCAATAAAGGGGGAAATCAGAGAGATAATAATCAGAATGATGATGAACTTGTTTTTAAACATGCAGTACCCCTTTGGTATTCACATCACCGGTTATATTGATTAGAGGAACTTTCCGCTCTTTTTTTCTTGATATAGCGGTAAAGGAGATAGCCTCCTCCTGCAAGAAGAATGATTTCAAACAGGCCGATGCCACTACCGCCACCCATGCCGCCTGCTCCTGCTCCGGCAACGCTGCCGAACAGCTGCTTCCCAGCATACCCCCCATGATACCGCCAGCCATGCCCCTCATTAACCCACCGCCAGCCTGCTGTTGAAAGGGGCTTGGTGAAGGCGCATACTGCTGCCGTGACTGACTCTGCTGAGGGGAAGAGCTGGCAGGCCTTGAATAGCTGCGCGAACCGCGGCTACCCATAGAGCGGCTGCCGCCGGCCCTTGCATGGGCATTTAGCTCAAGCACGGTAATGCTCATAAACATAACGGCTGCCAAAACCGCAAATACCCTGACGACGTGTCTTTTCATTTCATTCTCCTTGGATATATCGTAACCGGC
The DNA here is from genome assembly GCA_043725245.1 of Geobacteraceae bacterium. Taxonomy (GTDB): domain Bacteria; phylum Desulfobacterota; class Desulfuromonadia; order Geobacterales; family DSM-12255; genus Geoanaerobacter. Next base: position 27,024 of record JAYSLX010000100.1, read on the forward strand.
TCAGCCGGGGTTGTCACCTTTCGGTGGTATGTCCCAGATGTGGTTGATGGAGTTTTACCGGCGTACCACGCCTTAGTCTCAGATTGAGCATCTCAACCAACACTGAGAAAGCCATGGCGAAATATATGTATCCCTTGGGTATGTGCATATCAAGGCCGTCGCCGATAAGTGCGACGCCAATCAGAAGCAGAAAGCTTAACGCCAGCATTTTGATGGTTGGGTGCTTTTCTACGAAGGCACTGATTTTCCCTGAGAAAAGCATCATGAACCCGACTGCAATGACGACCGCTGCAACCATTATGGCAAGCTGGCTGGCCATTCCCAGGGCGGTAATTATCGAATCTAGCGAGAATACAATGTCAAGAAGAAGGATTTGAACAATAACAGCGCCAAAGGTTGCCCCTACTCGAGCGGATGAGATTTCCTTTTCGCCTTCAAGCTTCTCGTGGATCTCCATGGTGCTTTTCCAGAGCAGAAACAGACCGCCGGAAATCAGGATCAGGTCTCGACCGGAAATCTCATTCCCAAGTACGGTAAATAGCGGTGAGGTGAGCCCCATCAGCCAGGTAAGAGAAAACAGCAGCGCCATGCGGATAAACATCGCCAGCCCGAGGCCGACAATCCTGGCCTTTTCCTGCTGATGAGCTGGTAGTTTGCTAGCCTGAATGGAGATAAATATAATATTGTCAATCCCGAGTACGATTTCCAGTGCACTCAGCGTCACCAGTGCCATCCAGACCTGCGGATCGGTCATCCATACCATGCAGTAATCTCCTTGCAGTTATTCTGCTGATTTCAGTTAGTCTAGTAATTCAATACTGTGTCCTGCCGACCATCGACTCCAGTCGTGCAATGCGCTCCTCCATCGGTGGGTGAGTGGAAAAGAGCGACATCAAACCACCGCCGGTCAAAGGATTAACGATAAACATATGGGCCGTGGCTGGTCTGGCATCCAGCATCGGTATGGCCTGTGAAGCGGTATGCAACTTTCGCAGGGCAGCCGCCAGAGCAAGAGGCCTGCCGCAGATCTCTGAGCCGGAGGCATCTGCCAGATATTCGCGTGAGCGGGATATCGCCATCTGGATCAGCATTGCCGCAATGGGGGCTATGATCGCCATGGCCAAAGAACCGATCATGCCACCGATTCCACCCCCTTCGTCATCGTCACCGCGTCCGGCACCTAATATTGCACCCCACTGCAGCATGTTGCCGATCATCGATATAGCGCCGGCAAATGTGGCGGCGATGGTAGAGATCAGTATGTCGCGGTTTTTGACATGGGCCAGTTCATGGGCCATTACCCCTTCCAGCTCTTCCGAGGAGAGTATGCGAAGGATCCCCTCAGTGGCTGCAACAGCGGCATGATCTGGATTGCGGCCTGTGGCGAAGGCATTAGGGGAATCATCAGGGATGATGTAGACCTTTGGCATGGGGAGCCCGGCCTGGATAGCAAGGCGGCGAACAATACCGTAGAAGGCGGGATGGTCGTGCTCCCCGATCTCTTGTGCCCTGTACATCTTCAGGACGATTTTGTCGGAAAACCAGTAGGAGAAGGCGTTCATGCCAAGGGCCATTATAAAGGCGAAGACCATGCCGGACTTGCCGCCGATGGCGCTCCCCATTGTGACCATGAGGATGGTGAGGAGGGATAGGAGAAGGGTTGTCTTTAGTCTGTTCATCGCTGTTACCTCCGACGATGTGGCCAAGAAAAATCTTGGCTGTTGTTCGCCGGGGGTAATAAAAAAGACCTCTACCCTCGGCACGGTTGCCAGGATAAAGGTCTTGTTGACAGATTATCTGCCCCGGTCCCGGGTCTTACGACCGTGTTGACGGAATCCGGGTCGACCTTTTCGATGGCCGATAACTACTCCCCTTTAGAGAATTGGAATGTAATGTTTCCCGTTTAATCTGTCAAGAGGAAACCGAGATTATTTAAATATCCTAACAATCTGCAACATTACATTAATGCCATGCCGGCAATCCTTACAGTTTGAGATATCGGCGACAAGACCCCCCTTGTAAACTTTGTAATTCATGACACATACATTCTTGGCCCCGATATTGCTTAATGAAAACCTCAAGACCAAGCAATTCGTTCTATTAATAAACAGGAGAACCCAAATGAAAAAGATCGTTCTATCAATCGCAGCTTTGCTGAGCATGGCAACATTTGCGTATGCAGCCCCCATGGATTTGAATTACATACTAGATTCAACCCCCACTTATGATGGCGGGTATTCTTTTGGTTCAGTCACGATCAGTGACAATATATCAAATGCTAATCGTGTAGATCTCAAAGTCACTTTAGCCAATCTCAGTTGGAAAATACTGGGCGTTTATTTAAATTACAATGATGCTGTACTTAAAGGGTTTAGAGGCGATTTAATGTCAACCGGAGGCAAAACGGTAGGTATCGGTGTTAATGGCCAAAAGGCCGGTGGCTACAGTGCTGGTAAATTTGATTTACAGGATCCAGCTACAGGAAATCTTGCCTCTTACGGTATATATAATGACACACTGTATGGCCAGACGACTACAGTAGAGCTTACAGGTTATAGGCAGAAGATTATTAGTTATGAGCAGATGATTGTTGGTTATAAGGGTAATGGTGATCCAAAATATAGAAATGACACTTCTAAACCAATATATGGGGATGATATTACCAAGCCGCTTTATAGTAATGTTATAAATAATGATGCCATAAACCTTGATGCGCTCGATTTTTATACAAAAGATTCTAGCAATAGTTTTTATGCAGCAGTTCATATAGGCGATTATAATAATGGCAAAAGCATTTGGGTTGCAGCCGGTGACGCCCCTCCCACACCAGTTCCCGAGCCCGGCACCATCATCCTCCTCGGCGCTGGGCTCGTTGGCCTTGCAGCATACGGTAGGAAGAGAATCCAGAAATAAGTCGGAAAATTTTACAAATTGGAAATGGCCGCCCAATCGGGTGGCCATTTTTATTTCAAGGCCTAACTATTTTAAAACATGGCCAATTGACACCTCCTAACAGAAATTATCGTATCAGATAAGCAGAATTAGTAGTCGGAAAACTTTACATATCCGAATGTGGATACATTCAGAGCTATTTGAACTCACATCGATATCCCCCTCTCCCTGAATATCTTCGTCAACCCCTTGCTCTTCTTCCCTCCGTAGAGGTTCTTCTCTGCCATGATGATCGCCTCTGCGCCGTCTTTGAAATCCGAGTACTGGCTGAGATAGAAGTGGCTCTCAATGATTGCGGTATCGGCCTTCTTCGCGCCGAGCAGCTTGCGCACCTGCCAGAGAGAAGCTGACCAGATCTCGCCGTCGGCGTGCTCCTCCCCCTCCATATCCGCCGGGTATTTCTTGGCGCTGTCCAGTCTGCGCAGGCACTCCTGTGGACCGCCCTGATAACCCTTGGCGTCCCACTCCGCGAGTTTGAGTTTTCTCGCTCCCTTTTTGTACTTGTAAAAAGATGTCCCGGCCATGTAGTCGCCGAACCCTTCACCCATCGCCTTCCCTTCGGGCTTCTGGCCGTAGCCCGGGATTATGGCGTCCTGAATTGCATGACCGTATTCATGTACAATGACATCTGCGTCCTCGGCATCGTCCACTCCCCCATTCCCATAGGTTATGTCCTTCCTGCCGGGCGACGGATCATAGAATGAGTTGTCTTCATTGGTGCCATGTGCATTGACACGTATGGAGCGGTTCAGTATCCCCTTCGTGCCGGTAAAGCCGAGCGACTGGATATACCGCTGCACCGAATCAATGTGATAGTAAGCCATAACCTCTTCGAACCGTTCGTCATCACGGGTAAACTGGAAATCAAAACTTGCGGACTGCGCGCAGTTCTTCGTTTTTGTGGTGTCCACATACGGCCCCTTGAGAAATCCGCCCGCTTCAAGGTCCTTCAGCTGGACAGTCTTGTAGGCGGGGGCCAAAACAGCCTGTTCGGCGTCCTTTAGATCCAGCAGGTCGTCGCGGTCAAGGGTGACGACAGGATTCGGGACAAAGACCCGCCCCTTGCCTATCGCCTTGCGCAGGACGTTACGCTCGTCGATGATGTGGCCGTTCACCCTGTCGATGAAAAGTATCCATGAGCCAGCCGGTTTTTCGGTGCCAAACTTAGCCTTGCAGACAGGCTTTAAGGTCCCCTTCATGGCGTAGATCATGTTCTCCTTATCAATCTCGGTACTGAGGGTTCCGTACTCCTTTATCTTCTTAACGATAATCCCGTCGATCTCGCTGTCAGGCAGAAAAACTGCCGTCTTCCTGCTGCTGATTTTCTTCTCCAGTGTCGCGGCAGGAACCGTGTCGTTCATGACCATGAAGATCCGGCGTGCGTTGTTTATGTGGATGGCAACCCAGGCTCCGTGGATCGGTGTCCCTTTGAAATGCTGCTGGAAGAGCACCGCCTTACCCCCCAGGCTCTCAGAAACCTGCTCGAACTGAAGGTCGGAAAGCGACGCCGAAATTTTCAGCACCTCAAGATTTTCCTTGAGGAACGCCTCTGCGACTGTCCGGGGATCACCCTTCATCGGCTCTGTCTCGAAATCGTAGACCTTCTTCGGGATGTAGTTGTCGCGATCCCAGCGAACTTTGCATTTGTTCAGATCAAGCATAATATCCTCCTCTTGCAGATTATGGCTTAAGAGTCCGGAAAGCCTTCACATAGTTTTCAATTCGCGAACCATAGACCGGGGCCTGGCCTGACCCGTTGTAATACGAGGCGAACTGCGTGTAGTTGTGCATCTGCAGGGCCTCTATCATTTTAGATGTGCTGCCGGCACCACGAAGGAAATCGAACAGTCCGAGAACCTGGTAACGGATGTCGCTACTGAAACTGTCAAACATCTCCTTGACCGAGCCGTAGCCTACAGCGGCGCTGTTGAACCCCATTATCTGCGGCCCGCCCATGCTTATGGCGTTAATCGCCGCATTTTCATTGAGACTCCGGGCAAAGCCGAACACCTTCCATTCCCCATCCTGGCTGCCATGAAAATCGCCCCACGACCCGCTTGTATCCTGTCTGAACTTGTGCCCCAACCACTTTTTTTGCTGGTTGAATGTGAAATGAGCGTTGAAGGTTTCCGGATTCTTCGTCCCCCAGAGGTTCCAGAAGATATGGTTCTCAAACCGGATGATCATCCGGTTGCCGGCGTCGAATCCTGCACCGCCGGACTCGACGCAGAGAACGGCCACGGCGCAGGCAGGCTCAATCTCGATTATCCCGCAGAGAATCTCCAGGAGCCCCCCCTGGCGGTTCCATATCCCGGCGGCCATCTTCTGGCCGGCGGTATGTTTCGCAAGCAGCGGAATAGCCTTGTTTTCAGGAGGGGGAAGCTGAGCCGTGCTCAACAGCTCCATCTCCCAGAGGTAATCTGCAACCGGCGTGTCGTCCACGATGGTGATGTAGTCGCCCGATACATAGCCGTTTACATCCCCGGACTTTATCAGGTACCAGCCGCCGACTTTTTCGATGATCTCGACCTTCGCCCCCTTGCTGAGTGCTGTCACCGGCGGCTTTTCAGTCGACGGCTCCGGCCTCACGTTGAGGCTCTTCGTACTCACCAGTCCTGTCCTGTTTGCCATGTTTCCTCCGTGCAAGTAGGTCCGCCCACTTCATACCGGGTGGTTAATTAATGTAACAGTTTACAATTGCGATGCAATTATGCTTATGGGCATTTTTTATGTACCACAACAATTTAATACTTTTGGGATAGCTATAGAGCAATAAGTATTACTCTTTATAGCCTATGCATTTATTCACATGGGGGGCATGAGCAGGGGGAGTAAATGGTTTTGGGTGGGTGTTTAGGAGTAGTACATGAATAATTTGGGAAAATAGCGCACCGATTGAAGCCAGAGGTGCTTACAACTCCTACAAGGAGCGGATGGTGATTGCGCCCTGTGAGAGACGGCGCTCCAACCAGCGTTGCAGATACTGCTTGAGGAGATAACGCCCCCCTGGGACAAGAAATACCAGGCCTATGAGATCGGTAAGAAAGCCTGGCGTAAGGAGCAGTATCCCTCCTACCAGAACCAGAAAACCGTCCAGTATTTCAGCAGCCGGCAAACGACCGGCTGCAAGCTCGCCCTGAATGCGGCTCAGCAGAGAGAATCCCTGCTGCCGCACCAGCCAGGCACCGGCAAAGCTTACGGCAAGCAGTATCGCAACTGTCTCCCATGCGCCAATCAGCCTCCCGACCTTGACCAGAAGGTACAGTTCCAGAACCGGCACCACGGCAAATATGATAAAAAGTCTTGCAAGCATTGTCAGAACACCACTTAACTGCCGGCAGTGGCAAAAGCTCCACGACTCATGAATTCAGCGGCATTGGCTGGCAGACACTCTTCGGGTTGTTGACCTCTGTGCCGCAAGTGAAGCATACATGGGTGGGGGTTCTGCTCAGACGGGTTATCTCGTCAGTAAGGCCCAGTCCCCTGAGTACACAGATGTGCCCTTGATGACCCTCTTCATTGCAGCAGTTCTTACCTTCCGACATAATTTTCCTCCATTTATCGGATTGACCTCACTTTTTCAGGTCAATACCGTAGCTTTTGATCTTTCTGTGCAGGTTGCTCCGTTCAAGTTCAATAGCCTCAGCGGTCTTGCTGATGTTCCAGCCAAACTCCTCCAGCTTCTGGATTATGAACTCTTTTTCAAACTCCTCTCGTGCCTCACGCAGAGAGTTTATGCCAAGCATGTTGTCCAGACGGGAGCCGCCGGCTTCAGCCCGGTGGAAGTCGCCTCTCAGGTAATCAGGAAGCTGCTCCACCGTTATGGTCCTGCCGGGTGTCATGATTACCATGCGTTCAACGAGGTTCTTCAACTCACGAATGTTGCCGGGCCAGTCATACCCCTTCATATGCTCCACCACTTCCGGTACGATAAAATTCCGTTCGCGTCCTTCCTTGATACAGAACAATTTAAGGAAGTGATCGATGAGAAGCGGAATATCATCCTTCCTTTCGCGAAGCGCCGGGACCACAAACGGCACTACGTTGAGCCGATAGAAAAGGTCCTCGCGAAAGAACCCGTTTCTGATCTCCTCCTGGAGCACCTTGTTTGTTGCCGCAACTACCCGGACATCAACTTCGATGGTTCTGGTCCCTCCAACCCGTTCGAATTTTCGCTCCTGGAGAATTCGCAGAACCTTGGCCTGGGTCTTGAGCGACATGTCACCGATCTCATCGAGGAATATGGTTCCACCGTCGGCCAGATCGAACTTCCCTTTCTTCTGAGCAATTGCACCCGTGAATGAACCCTTTTCATGCCCAAACAGTTCGGACTCGATCAACTCGTCGGGAATGGCTGCACAGTTAATCTCCACGAACGGCTTATTGCGTCGCGTGCTGTGATAGTGAATGGCCCGTGCGACAAGCTCCTTTCCCGTGCCGTTCTCGCCGGTGATCAGGACAGATGCCCTGCTGGGGGCAACCAACCGAATCTGTTCCCGCAGCATGGTTATGGGAGGCGAGACACCAACCATTTCGTTATCACCCAGCACGGCATCCCGGAGGGTTTCATTCTCCTCCACGAGTCGCTGCATTCCAAGGGCATTGTGGATGGTCAGAACCAGCTTATCCAATGAAAGCGGCTTCTCGACAAAATCATAGGCACCGAGCTTGGTCGAGCGGACAGCGGTCTCGATGGTGCCATGCCCTGACATCATGATCACGGTAATCGAGGGGTACAGCTCCTTCAGTTTTTTCAGGGTTTCAAGCCCATCCAGCCGCGGCATCCAGATATCAAGCAGCACAAGGTCCGGTAGCTCACGCTGGACAACCTCAAGTGCATCCACACCGTCAACCGCAAGGATCGGCCGATACCCTTCATCCTCCAGAATGCCGGCCAGCGATGTCCGGATACCTGCTTCATCATCAACTATGAGAATACTTTTTGCCATACCCTGCCTTTATGAGAATTATGCCCCTTTCAGCCCGATTTCCTTTGCGAGAGCGGCCCAAGCAGGGAAACTCCGTTCGATCATCCCTTGATCCACGCAGTATGCAATGCGGAAGTAGCCCGGCGCGCCGAATCCTGCGCCGGGAACCAGCAGAAGATGATGCTTCTGAGCCAGTTTAACGAACGCAACGTCATCACCGAGAGGAGACTTTGGAAAGAGGTAGAAAGCTCCATCCGGCTTCACCATCCTGAATCCGAGAACGGTCAGGTAGTTGTAGAGGATATCTCGCTTCGCCTGATATTCGCCGACATCCACCGACTCGCGCTGAAGCTTTGCCACGAGGCGCTGCATGAGGGCAGGGGCATTTACAAAGCCAAGCGTCCGGTTACAGAAGATTGCGCCCTCCATGAAGAGCTCAACGTGGGTCATCCGCGGATTGGCCGCAAGGTAGCCGATCCGCTCGCCCGGCAGCGCCAGGTCCTTTGAATACGAGGTGACGATTACAGAGTTGTCTACAAATGGAAAGATGTTCGGCACCTGCATACCATCATAGGCGATCCGTGCATACGGTTCGTCGGAAATAACGTAAATATGTCTTTCAAGCTGCCGCTCCTTGCGTTGGACCAACACCCCTAACTTCTGCAGTGTCTCGGTCGGGTATATGACACCGGTGGGGTTGTTGGGGGTGTTTATTATGATCGCCCGGGTCCTGCTGTTTATGGCAGCTTCAATTGCGGGCAGCTCAAGCTGGAAGGTCTCCCTGTCTGTCCATACATCGCGGGGGACTCCTCCATGATTGTCGATGTAGAACTTGTACTCTACGAAATGAGGGGTAAGGATGATAACTTCTTCGCCAGGATTCAGGATGGTCTTGAGCACGACGTTGAGGGCGCCACTTGCGCCGCAGGTCATGACCACATGCGAAGCTGCCACCGGAATCCCCGATGACTCGGCCAGAACCTCTGCCACTGCAGCACGTGTCTCCTCATAGCCGGCATTGCTCATGTAGCGATGCATGCCGGATTCCGGTGCCTCAGCCAGCCTGCGGAATTCCTCGTTGTACCGGGCAGGCGGCTCTATGTTCGGATTGCCCAGGGTAAAGTCGTAGACGTTCTCCGCGCCGTGAACTGCCCGGAGGCGTTCCCCCTCTTCGAACATCCTCCGTATCCACGAAGCCCCTTCTATGAATGTCTGGATTTTGGATGCTATTGCCATTATTAAAACCCTCCGAAACGCGAATTAGCCCGTTGTACCATTTCCCGCAATGGGGTGCAACAGTGAAGGTCTTTGGGGGAAGGTAGATCTTAATGCGTAGGCATCTTGCCTACGTTTCGGTCGGGGGGGATGCCCGAATGGGTTTTGTCGTCAAAGGCTATTCAAGCGATGAACCTGCTTGAAACTCAGGCTGGAAGCCTAAGCTCCATAAGAGCTAAACGATGTGAAAATTAGAATGAATTATTTTCTGCAGCTCTTCGACAAGAATGAGGGAGTGACGGATCTGTTCGCGTTCGTACTCAGGGAGTTCATAGGGATTCAGATAGTATGAGTTCTTTTGAATCCCCTTGATCACCTTTATCTGGAGGAGTATTCGATGTCGGGTAAGGATGTGGTAGGCATCTGCAAGGCCGCATGCTGTTTTGCGTGAAAAGCTCCCCTCCTTTTCCAGTAGCTCTATCCTCTTGAGTGTGCTTGTGGCCGGTATCCCCTGGTTTATCGAGAGGATGCGCACATTCATAACCAGAGGTGCCCATGCCAGCAACTTGAGGTTAAACTCCCCCTTGTGATCTCCTGCACCTTCTGTCCATAACCTCTTGAGGAACCCCAAGGCAATCTTCATCTCAGTGGCTGCCTTGGCCATCCCCCAGAGTGCCTGAAAATAATCCCTCTCCAGAATTCGTATCAGTGTAATGAGCTCCTCTGCCAGCTCGCTGTCCCCCGCTACATAGCGAGCATCGGAGAGGACGATCAGATCCATCAGGTTTTTGGCATAATCCTCGTACTCGTAACGGACGATTGAGATCAGCTTCTTCCTCCACTGGGTGAGTGATCCGCGCCAGGTGGGATTGGATGGCATGATATCGCCAGTGCACTTTTTGAAGCCAATCTCGGCAAGCCGCTCCACAAGGAGATCGGCAAAGCCTTTGAAATAGAGATCGGCGTCCTCTCCACCACCGTCGGCATAAACAATAAGGTAATCCTGATCAGTAATAAGGGTCTGCTCTTCGCGTCCGTCACTCCCCATACTGATAAGCGCGTAAGGCACTGGAGGCCTGCCCATCGTGTTGCCTACGAGTTCAGCCTCTACCAGGGAAAGTGCTTTGCGGGCAAGGAGATCGCGGTATTCTGTGCAGCTGAGGTGCAGAGCCGGGACAGAATGAACCTTCAGGAAACGCTCCATCTCCAGACTGTTCAGTTCGTCATGCCTTACCATCAGTTCAGGATAGGAAGATGCTGCTTCAATAGTACTGTAGAGCTCGGATTGCCCTGATATAAGCGATTCCAGCCACACCTTCTCTGCGTTATAACGCTCATGGAGAGCATCCAGCAAATCAAGGGATTCATTGGCATCGAGAAACGGCAATACCTCGCGAACCCGGAGCATAACCTGCTCCTGCAGCAAGGCAGGGGGAATTTTGGTAATTATCTCGTGTTCCATGGCTGTTTCTCAAAAAACGTCAGGTGGGAGCAGTTACTATCACGCTGGAGCTCCTCTGAATACCGAATGCTAATGGTCGATACCCTTCCCCATACCAATACCGGTGTTCTGACGCACGTAAATCTCGTCGAACATATCTTCCGCACGTTGGCTCGGGAAGGCCAGACAGCCGATAATAGCCGCAAGGAAGCCGAGCGGAATCGAAACGATCCCTGGGTTCTTAAGGGTGAACAGCGGCTTGTCGAGACCCATTATGGATTTGCCTCCACGATTCCTGGTCTCCTCGGCCTTCTTTTCGTAAATGATATTCATCGTCCTTTCCATTGCTTCCGGCCTTACCTTGCCGTCAACGATACTCATCTCCAGCAAGGTGTAAGCCTTCTTTGAATCATCGGCGACCTTGTTCGGATAGGTCATGTTCGGGGAGACCATGACCAGCCCAATGGAGGCGATGGTGCCCACCAGCAAGCCTGATATGACCCCTGCGGTGTTGAACTTGCGCCAGAAAAGCGACATGACGATGACCGGCAGGTTACCGGATGATGCAACGGCAAAGGCGAGTGCTACCAAGTGGGCAACGTTCTGCCGCTCTGCAGCGATACCAATTACGATACCCATGAAACCGACCACCAGGGAGGTAACCCGGGCAGCCATGACCTGCTCGTGCTGGTCTGCATGACCGTCCTTGATCACGTTAACGTAGATGTCATGTGCAATGGCTGCAGAAGCTGCCAGAACCAGGCCTGAGACAACCGCCAGAATGGTGGCGAATGCAACTGCACAGAGAAATGCGAGGAGCAGATCGCCGATGAACGGCGTGATATCGCTTCCCAGTTTCTGGGCGAGCATCATCGCCGCCATGTTCCCCCCATTGTCAATTTTCATGATATTCTGTGGACTCAGATGGATTGCGGCGCCAAAGCCGAGAAGGGTGGTCAGTATGTAGAAGGTACCAATGATCAACATCGCTACAATAACCGATTTTCGGGCTGCCTGGGCAGTCGGTACGGTAAAGAAACGCATCAGTATATGAGGCATGCCTGCGGTACCAAGGACCAGGGCCATCCCGAGCGAGATCTGATCCAGCGGGTTGGTCAGGAACAGGCCAGGCTCAAGGAAACGCTGGCCGGCCTCCTCCAATGTAACCTTCCCGGCTTCAAGCTCTTTTATGAAGATAGGCAGCAGCTTGACGTGATCAATGATCTTTTCGTTGGTAACGATATCAGTAAAAAAGTGGATCGGACTGGAACCGGATTTTATGGCAACCAGAACAGAGAGGACACCGGCGCCGGCCATCAGCAACCCGGCCTTGATGATCTGAACCCAAGTGGTGGCGGTCATCCCACCGAATACCACGTAGCCGACCATCAAAATACCCACCCCTATTACCGCTGCTTTGTAATCGATCCCAAGCAGAAGTTGCATCAACTTTCCTGCACCCACCATCTGCGCGGTCAGATAGAAGGTCGATACCGCAACGACTGAAAGGGCCGAGACAGCGCGAACCGGCTTCGGGTCGGTTCTGAAGGAGAGGATGTCGCCAAGGGTGTATTTGCCTGCGTTCCGGCACGGTTCTGCAACAATCAATAGCACGGTGATATATGCCACCAGCCAGCCGACCGAGTACATGAACCCGTCATAACCGTAGAGTGAGATCATGCCGGAAACCCCCAGGAAGGAGGCTGCCGACATGTAGTCGCCGGCGATGGCCCAGCCGTTCTGGGTGCCGGTAATCCCCCCGCCGGCGGTGTAAAAGTCTGATGCCGACTTGATCCTCTTGGCAGACCAGATAACCACGAACATAGTGACGGCGATTATGACCAGGAAAAAAGGGATAGTGACTTTCGGGTTTGCCTTGAGCACTTCAGGTCCGACATCCGGGTAGGTAGCGGAAGCGGGGACATCCTGCATCGCAGATGCAAAGGCAGGAGAGGCGATAATGGGAGCAGGTAAAATTACAGCCGGGGTCAAAGTGCGTGCGTCGGGGGCTTTCTGTTCCTCAGCAATGGCAAATGAGCCCAGAGAGAGGGCTAACGCCAATCCTACGAACAGTTTTTTCATCGAGCACTCCTCCTTTACTTGATCTCCTAGGAGTCTGTCGGGCTTTACATCATCAAGTCCGGCATATCCGTTGTTTTGGTTGTTAGTGTAACGCATTAATATTGTTGATGTAGCTGCTGTTT
>JAYSLX010000101.1:0-3892 GCA_043725245.1 Geobacteraceae bacterium
CCTCCGACTCTCGGCAATCTCCGGAGAGCCGAGATCGTACGTCAGCCACTCGCGGTCATGGAAGATGGCCGTGCACTCCCTGCGGACCCCCTCCCAGGCAAAGGGGACAAAGACCACCGGGTATTCGAGCCCCTTGCTCCTGTGTATGGTGACAAGTTGCACGCAGCTCTCATCGGTCTCCAGGCGGAGCTGGTACTCGTCGATTTCGGGAGGCTCAGCTATCCGGTCTGAAAGCCAGGTTAAAAGCCCCTCCATCCCCAGCTCCCCCTCCAGCGACGCATGGTGAAGTACCTCCAGGGAGTGAAGGAGATTGGTAAGGCGCCGCTCGCCGTCAGGGTATGCCAGAAGCCTCGGCCTGACCGCCTCTACAGCGAGAAGTTCTGATGCCATCGCCATGAAGCCCTGCTGCATCCAGCGGTCGTGGAACCCGCAGAACCTCTCAAGCACCAGAGACCACTCCGTGGTATCCTCATTGACCGCATCCAGACGGACGGCTGACCAGCCGAGCAGGTCAGTGGCCAGGGCACCCCTGAGTCGGGGCTCGTTCCCGGGGTCAACAACGGCTACGAGCAGACGGTGGAGTTCCATGATCTCCTTCGAACGAAAGAGACTCTCAGTCCCGTGCAGCACGCTGGGAATCCCAATATCCCGCAGAGCACGCTGCACAAGACGTCCCTGGTGATTCTTCCGGACGAGCACCGCAATCTCTCCGGCATCCACCCTTTCCCCTGACCTTATCAGCCGAGCCACCTCGTGCGCCACGTCCCTCGCAACAAGCAGCTCTGCCTTTGACTTCGCCAGGGACTTTTGGCCTGGCGCCCCCCCGTTCCGATCGTATCGCCAGAGGATAAGGGGGGTCTCTGCAGCAAAAGGGCCTGACCCTTCCGGGTATTTGCCTGAACTGACAGGGCGATACTCGATCTCCGGGATGACGAATGGCCTGGACCCTTCAAAGAGGGCGTTGACGGCTGCAAGGAATTCCGGGGTCGAGCGCCAGTTGCGGGTCAGAGTGTAACCATCTTCAAGGGAGCCGCGGACCGCCGACAGATAGGCAGAGAGGTCAGCCCCGCGAAAGCTGTATATTGCCTGCTTCGGATCGCCGATCAGGACGAGCGGCGCATCTCCACCGGCGAAGAGCTCAGTGAAGATGAAGTACTGGAGCGTATCGGTGTCCTGGAATTCGTCGATCAGTGCCGCCTGGTAGCGCCGCCTTAACCCTTGCACGAGGAGTTCCCGCGCACCGGAGTTGAGGGCCGCATGGAGGCCAAAGAGGAGATCATCGTAGGAGCGGAGGTTTCGGAGCTCCTTACGGCGGGCGAGCTCACTATGTGCGGTCCGGGCCAGGACACCTTTCATGGCAAGGATATTTATCCCGTATATCTGCTGCAGCTCGGCTTGCGCATCATTGAAACCCTCGCAGAGGGAGAAGAACGGGTGTTCGGGAGTTATCATCCCCTTCTTGGTCGCGGCTGCAACTGCCGACAGGGTAAACTTTTCCAGCTTTTCGGGAAGGTTCAGCGGATCTCTGCCTGAGATGAAACGGTCCATGCCGGAAGCCCACCCCTCTATGGCGGCAGACCTGTATGAGGTGCGGTTCAGTGCGGAAGAATCCGAAAGAATGGCAACGACCGTCTCCCGCGCCAGCGGCCAGGCTTCCTGCAACAAGTGGAAGGCCTTTTGACAAGACTCTATTGCCTGATCCACAGCTATGGGCGAAACCTCCGGGATTATTGAGAGCTCGATCCGCGAGGAGGCCTGTTTCAAGATATCTGCCAGCTCCTTGAGCGAAATGCCGCTACGGATGGCGTGGGCGACAAAGAGGTCGTCGGCCTGGTAGAAAAATCGCCTCCAGGCGTCCTCGGCGATCTCCCTGACGATCTTGGACTGGTCGGTTACCAGCTCGGTATCGAAGAGGGTGCCGCACTCAAAGGCATGTTCCTGCAGTACCCGGCTGCAGAAACCGTGGATGGTATGGATGGCTGCGTTGTCAAAGGAGGTGAGCGCCAGGGTGAGGAGCTCTCTTGCACGCTGCCGGTCAGGGTTGCGGCGAAGCAGCTCTGCCAGGAAATCGTCTGCCGGCTTCACGCCGGAGAAGGCGTCAAGCGCCCTGCTGAGCCGCTCTCTTACGCGGTCGCGGAGCTCTTCTGTCGCAGCATCGGTAAAAGTGACCACAAGGACCGACTCAACCGGCATCTCCCGCTCAAGGATCAGTCGGAGGAAGAGGGCGGCAACGGCGTAAGTCTTGCCGGTACCGGCCGCCGCCTCAATGACTGTGGTGCCTGCCGGCAGCGGTGTAAAGAGATCCAGTTCCCTCACGGCTCGCCCCCCTGCAGAGAGACCAGGACAGGGCCATAGACCGCACCGGAGATTTCTCTGAACCGTTCTGAGCCAAAGAGCACTTCAGGCGCCATACTACCAAAACAGAGGTCGAATGCCTGCTCCTTTTCCCGCTCGCCGGGATGTCTACCTCCCCACTCAGAGCCGTTCCAGGCGGTTATAACCTTGTCTGTCCTCTCCGGCTCCGCTGAAAAGACGAACGAGCATTCAGGGAAAAATGGGAGTGGTTCGCAGAGCCCCTGGCGGTAGAGATCGAGAAGGTCGATGAGCAGCACACCCGGCGCCTGAATCGGAGTGAAGCACCGAATGCCATCCAGTGCCACCAAGATGGACCCGGTCGGATACCCCGCCGGAGCCGCCATATTGAGCGCCAGATGCTCCACCCAGCAGGCGAGGAGGTCCTTCGCCTTACGCCTGGCACAGCGGTGACGTACCATCCCACCAGGATGGATGCCGCCGATCCTGCCTGTCAGTCGGCAGTCGCCAAGCTGGATATCCAACTGGAGCGGCTCCAGCTCCTTCTCCGTCACTAGCGGCGCCACAGTAGCGGCAAAGCGCTCAGCCCTCTCTCTGAGCGCTTCAAAAGCAACGCGCCCTTGACCCGCAGGGGGAAGAACTCCCCGCGCCCGGAATGGATCGGCCAGCGTGCCGGCATCACCACCCGAGAGTATCCGGTCAACCAGTTCGCCGCAGAGAAGATAGTTGGCCAGGGGATCTACGCCGAACGGCTCATTATCCTCCACCGGTGCGGCTATTCGCTCAAGCCTCATTCCAAGGCGGTTTCGCAGAAAGTGTCCGGCTGGGCTTCTCAAGAAAAAGGCGAGCTGGCCCAGAGAAATGATCCTCTCATCTTTTGACGGAGGTGCAAGGGGAAGCCCTGCAAGGAGCCTGCTCTCCCCTCCCCTTTCGTGGCGAGAGTCGGCAGCCTGGCAATTTTCCTCTGAGTAGCTGAAGAGCCGTGGATTACCGGAAGAGAAATAGGCGGGGTGGAACGGTTGCAGGTGGTGTTTGATTACAAGCCTGTTGCGCACCAGACTGCGCCTGTCGTCATCTGGGGAACCAGGCAATGTAAAGCTCCGCTCCGCATAGTCCAACAGCTCGCTGACCAGCACCGATGGAGGAAGGGTGGCATTGTCACGGCTGCTCTGACCGACATAGCTTATGTAGAGGGCATCGCGCGCTGAAAGCAGCGCCTCAAGGAAGAGGTATCGGTCCTCGTTTCGGATAGAGCGGTCACAGCGATCGGGAAACGCCGCCATCAGGTCGAAGCCGGATGGGCAATCCCTGCGGGGGAAGACTCCGTCGTCCATTCCGAGCATCGCTATGACTCGAAACGGGATGCTTCGCATCGGGAGCATCGCGCAGAAGGTAACCCTTCCAGCCAGAAACCCTTGGCCCGAGGTATCCCGGTCAAGCCGTTTTAGTAGCCAGGAGCGTACCACCGAAAGGCCGATACGACCGGTGAACCCGTAATCGACCGCCTTGCGCAGCTCGGCAAATGATGCGGTGAGCAGTGCCTGCTCGGGCTGCAACTCGTCGTCCGCGAGAAAGAAGT
>JAYSLX010000102.1:0-11785 GCA_043725245.1 Geobacteraceae bacterium
CCTTGCGTCTCGAGTCGGACGTCGTCGCGGTTCGGACCGGGTTCGACGCGGAGTTCCACGCGGTCGATTCGCCCGACGCGTGGAATTCATTGTTTCGACCACTTTGCCCTTGTGACCGGCACCTGCAGGAATCTCAATCTTCTGGATGCCTGCGTGCGGGTTACCGCCACCTGCCGGCATCTGCGGTGCCGATGTCGTGCCGCCAGCCGGTGCGCCAGCCGGTGCTTCCGTCTTGGGCGCTTCCTGCTTCTTGTTGCAGCCAAAGGCTGCCAGCGCTACCACTGCGAGAACAACTACTATCTGCTTTTTCACCTTAGAACCTCCTGTGGGGGTGTAATAGACCGTTGAAGAAAATATCACAGTTTCTGAAATAGTTACAATAAAAAAATCATTTTCCTATAACTACTTCACCAGTGTCTGTGACCATTCTGACCGGTAGTTCGAATATCCTCCTGAAGATGTTCAGTACACCTTTTGCCATTCCCTTGACGGGAATAGCATTGACCACAGGGTCATCCACTTTCCCCTTGGCCTCGAAGTACGCGGTTACAAGGGATTTTTCCTTGCCGGTAAGAATCCAGCCAACTATCGGAATGTGGCTCACTACTTTGTCGATGGTCTGTAGCGGCTTGACCCCGATAGTGGCGTCGATCTCATCGTTTGCCAGGTTAATGGAGCCGACTGCGGAGATATTAATGGCATCGCTGTCAACATAAAGGTCGTTGGTTGAGAGAATACCGTCCTTGATGGAGAAGCTTCCGTGTATCTCGTTGAAAGGCATCCCACCGGAAACCATGTCCGGAAGCTGGAACTTGAGGAGCTGGGAGAGGTTAAGGATCGAGAATATCTTGGAAAGCGTTGCCAAGCGGCGCAATGAGCCTTCCTCTATTCTGAGCTTTGCCGATCCCAGTGCAGTCCGCTTTAGATCGGCAACGGCAACCCCCTTGGCCGTCAGTTCGCCCTGGAGGGTGAGGGTTCCTTTGATCTCCTGCTTCTTTATGCCGAGCGCTTTGATCAGTTTCTCTGCAGAGACCTTTTCCAGTTTATAGCTGGTTTGAAAGCGGCGCGCCAAACCTTCGGTGCCAAGGTCCAGACGCGCCGTCCCATTGAGTCTCCCTCCGGCCAGAATTGCTTCAACAGGCTGGAGATAGAGGATGCTGTTATCATACATAACCACTCCCTTCAGCCGCTCGAACGGTATGCCGCGGACCTTTCCCGTCTCTGCTGCCAGCGTTGCCCTTATGACAGGTGAGGCGGATGGCGATTGAGCAGGTTTCTCCCGTTCGATAGAGGTGAGGGCGAGGATGTCCTCAACCTCCAGGTGAGGTGAGGAAACGGAAATGTCGATCCTTGGGGCAGAGCGGAACTCCTGCACTGACCCCTTAACCGAGAGGATGGTGTTGTTCAATTGGCCGGAAACTCCTTCGATATGGAGCAGATTCTCCTTTATGGAGATGGTACCGGCAAGGCGGGATATCTTCATCCCTTTCTGTGGTGTCTTCAGCCCCAGGTCCGCGGGGTCGAGCAATGGCGAGAAAAATGTGAGTTGCAGGGAAGGGGTGCTGAAACCTTTCAGCGTCCCTTTCCCGTTAATGCTTGAACTGCCGAGACGGGCAGTGATCTGCGAGCTTTCGAGTGTGGTGCCTGCAAAGGTGACGTTACCGGTTACGGCGCTTACCAGTTTGATCTGTTCCGACGGTTTGAAGGAGCAACCTGCCATGGATACGCTCCCCTTCCAGCTCAGGTCGAGAGGCGCGCCTGACGGTGCCTCACCCTTAAGTGCTGTCTGGATTGTACCGGCCATCTGGTAACGCTCGGCCATGGGGATCATGGGTGCAATTTCATGGAGCGCGAAACGGTTCGTCCGGATTTCAAGCCCAAGCCAGGGCTTGCCGGAATAGCGGTACTCTGCTGCCAGTGAAAGCGCCATGGGGCCGAGCGAGTAGTGCAGGGATGTCAGTTTCATCTCTTCGCTGTTGATGGTTCCCTTAAAGACGGCGGTGTTTGAACGGCCCACAGGCTTTCTGACCAGGTCCGGATAGTTGTATGCTGCCTGTGTTAGGTCCCAGGTTCCAGCCAGGTTGTAACTGCTGCTGGCACCAGCACCACTCATTTTCAGGATGGAGTCACCTGAAAGGGTGAGCTTCTTCCCCCAGCTTTGGCCCAGCAGCCAGGCGACTTCGGGCTGTGTCGGCTTCATGGTCATGGTGAAGGGGTATGTGCATGGTGGCAAAGGATCGTACAGTTCCGTAATCCGTCCGTCCAATGCAAATGGAGAGTTGCCGAACTTAGCGGTCATGCCGCTCAGTATGAAATCCTTTCCAACCATCTCCAGTTGGCCCTTGATACTGTTGAAAGTGGGGACCTTTGGTCCGTAGGTAACCAAACCCTGTTCCACTCGGCCGCGGATATGAAGAACCTTGTAATTGTTGCCGACACCCATATGGGCGATCTGGCTCACGAGCCCCTCAAGGCGTCCTTCGTCAAGCCGGTAGGTGCCGCCGACGATGTGCTGTTCGATATAGTCAGCAGTATGCTTGACTATGATTCCGTATGGTATATAGCCTCTGAACTCCTCCAGCCGGAATGGGGAGGTTGTGGCCTTGGCCACAATGCGTGGGTCTTTTGTGTTGATATCCAGGATGTCGCAGCTCCCCTTTACCTTGAGTGCATCCACGGTCAGGGCAAGCGATTTCACCTTGACTGAGGTGGGTGTGCGCTCCAGGTCGTAGTTGATGTTTAACTTCTTGGGGGTCAGTACTGCGTGAAATACCTGGGGGTAGTCGAAGCGGAGACCAACGGTGCTGATCTCCCCTGAGGAGGCAAAGGCCGTCGGTTTTCCCTTGAATGAGACGTTCAGGTTGAAGCGGCCACTGATCTTCTGAAAGGGGAGATACCTGGCGTAGTAAGGCCAGAAGTAGCCCGGCTGTAGACCTTTTGCGAGAACCTTTGCATTGATGTCGGTGGTTGTCCATGGCTGCCCCTGCGTAGGCAGGCGTGCTGTGCCTCCACAGGTTATTGAGCTTTTGCCTGTCGGGTCTTGCAGGGTGCCGGAAAATTTGAAGGTGGTCTTTTTCCCACGTGTCAGGTGGTCGAGTACCAGATCCGCGTCTGACAGTGTCGTTGTGAGTGCTTCAGGGGCAGCTGCCTGATCCATAAAACGTATGGTGGACTGTGAGAGCCATATGTCTTTAACGTTGAGAGAGCCCCCTGGCTCCCTGGTTGAAAAGATATCGCTGATGTTGAATTCCCCTGACCGGTAACGGATGAGGTTGATGGTGGGTTTCTTCAGCGCAACTTCCGTGAGGACAATGTTTTTCTTCAGGAGATGCCATATCGACAGCCTGAGGTCAACCCGCTCAGCGTTAAGAAAATCAGTTGCACCATCTTTTTCCTTGATCACAACGTTATGAAATGAAAACGCAGGACCCTTCATGAGGGTGAATTCACCTTTACCGTACAGTACCTGCCGGTTGAGTGATCTCTGAAGCTGCAGCAGTATCTCTGTTTTGTAATTGTCGAGATGAAGGAGGCGATCGATTGAAGAGTAGCCGAAGATTAGCAGCATTGCCAGGATGGCGATGCTGCCGATGATTATGGTGTGAGATCTCTTCATAGGGGTGTTCAGCTGGTAATCTCGAAATGGCTGTGATGCCTCATTGGCGTTCTACAATGCTGGTGGAGCGAATGCCTGGGGTGTCATGGCCGGTAAGGGTGTGGGTCAGGACTCTTCCTGAAGGTTTTTTTTCTGTTTGATGTAGTTGAACAGCTCGTCCATCACCTTGCCGCTGTCGCCGGTGTTGTGAGCCATGATGTTGCGAAGATGTATAAAGGAGTCGGTGCCCATCTTGACGAATTTAAGAGCCAGCCCTTCATCGGAACTTCTGATTACCTCCCCTTTGAGGTTGATCGGGATCTGGGGGGAAATGCCGGTAAGATAGATGGTTATATCAACCTCGTCTCCCGCGGTGATCGGTTCAACGATGTTTGCATGCATTCCTTGCAAGCTGAGGTTTTCCACTTGACCCTTTAACGTTTTATTCTGCCAGGTTATTACCGTTCCCACGTTGAAGGTGATCCGAGAGAAGTTACGCTTTTCCATAAAACCGTCTCCTGACCTCGCATTGACTGACAGTCTGCATGATAAGGTCAATCGGGTAGATACGCAACGAAATACATTTCTAATTGAACATAATCCCGGTATTTGTCAAGCATCCGGTGCACGTTCGCGAGGTGCTACTATGTGAATATAATCAGAGCACTTGAAATTGTGATAACGAGATGATATATTTTTGGCACTCCTGAGTGGAGAGTGCTAATGGTTAGGTTGATAAAGGGAGGATTATAGGATGACTACGGCATTTCCGGTTGTTGCGGACAGCCTTTCCCTGTACATGTCCGAGATTAGAAAGTTTTCGCTGCTGACCGCTGAGGAAGAGTACGACCTGGCGGTTCGGGTCCACCGGGACAAAGACATTGAGGCAGCGCACCGCTTGATTACCTCCAACCTCCGCTTTGTAGTGAAGGTCGCAGCAGAGTACCGCTCTTACGGGATGAAGATGCTGGACCTGATTCAGGAAGGGAATGTGGGGCTGATGATGGCGCTGAAAAAATACGACCCGTATCGTGGCATACGGCTTATATCCTATGCAGTCTGGTGGATCCGCGCCTACATCCAGAACTATATTGTTTCAACCTGGAGCCTGCTTAAAATCGGCACCACGCAGGCACAGAAGAAGCTTTTCTTCAAGCTTAACCAGGCAAAGAACGCTATCAGGAACTTGTGTGGCAGCGATGATGCCAAGGCTGCCGCCTTGGCCCTTGACGTGCGGGAAGCCGAGATAGTTGAAATGGATCAGCGCATGAGGGGCGAATTCTCTCTGGATGCGGGTATAGGTGGCGAGGACGGTGCTACCTTCCTTGAGGGGCTGGCAGATGAACGGTGCAATCAGGAGGAGGCTCTTGCCGAACTTCAGGAGAGCCGACAGCTGAAGAACCATGTCGGTCAGGTGCTTGCAGTTCTCAATGAAAAGGAGCGGTTTATTATCGAACAGCGGGTTACGGCAGACAAACCGCTCACCCTGCAGGATATTGCCACTCATTTTTCCATCTCCAGAGAGCGGGTGAGACAGATAGAAGAGGGTGCCCTGAAGAAGCTAAAAAGCGCACTGACGCCGTTACTTGCACATGTTCAGGCTGCCTGACGTTTCTGACACAATGAGGTTGTAAAACAGAGGGGTTGCGCAGACAGCCCCTTTTCTGTATCTTCGGGATGATATGCTTACTCCTGACCAGAAAGAACGTTATGCTCGGCACCTCATGCTCGAAGAGGTGGGGGAAAAAGGCCAGGAACGTCTCATGGCAGGCAGGGTGCTGCTGGTCGGAGCCGGCGGACTCGGTTCGCCGGTGGCATTCTACCTGGCTGCCGCTGGGGTGGGGACCATCGGGATTGCCGACAATGACCTAGTGGAGCTTTCCAACCTTCAGAGGCAGATCCTCCATCAGACCCGTGACCTTGCTACTCCGAAGGTAGAGTCGGCCAGGGAAAAACTTGTCGCAATAAATCCGGAACTGACAGTTCATCCTTATCGGCTGCTGGTTGAAGCCAACAACATCTGCGATCTCATTGCCGGCTACGATTTCGTGGTTGACTGCACCGACAACTTCACTGCGAAATTCCTCATAAACGATGCCTGTGTCCTTTCCGGTATCCCCTTTTCCCATGGAGGAATTCTGCGCTTTGACGGTCAGACCATGACGATTAATCCGGGGGAGAGCGCCTGCTACCGATGCATTTTCCCGGAACACCCCGATGAGGGGACGGCCACGGCCTGTTCGCGGGCAGGCGTCATGGGGGTGCTGCCGGGGATTATCGGAACCATCCAGGCTGCAGAGACGGTCAAGTTTCTGATTGGACAGGGCAACCCTCTTCATAACCGGCTCCTTACCTTTAATGCCCTCCGCCTCATTTTTCGGGAGATCCCTGTCAGGCGCAACCCTGATTGCCCGGTCTGCGGTAAGAATCCTTCCATTAGAGGGGTCTGTTGATGCTGACAGTTCGGCTTGCATTTCCTCTCTCCCGTGGTATTTATTGTAATCACAAAGAATATTTACTTTACAAAGGGGGATGTCAGAGATGACCTACACGGCAAAAGATTATTCCACGCTTATCGGCATGGCCGGATTTGGAGAGACCCTGCTGAAGAACCACTTCACACTCTATCAGGGGTATGTAACCAACACTAACAAGGTTCTGGAGGCGCTGGGCGCGCTGCTGCAGAGCGACAAGGCTGCCACTCCCGAGTATGCCGAGCTCAAGCGGCGGCTTGGGTGGGAATTCAACGGCATGCGGCTGCATGAGCTCTACTTCGAGAACCTTGGTGGGAGTGCCCCGCTGGATAAAGGGAGCAAAATTGCTGCAAAGATGGCAGAAAGCTTCGGAAGCGTGGAGAACTGGGAGAAAGACTTCCGTGCTACCGGGGCGATGCGCGGCATCGGATGGGTGGCTTTATACCAGGATCCGGCCAATGGACAGCTGATAAACTTCTGGATCAACGAGCATGATGTGGCCAATGCGGCAGGTTGTCAGCCGATCCTTATCATGGACGTCTTTGAGCACGCCTTTATGCTCGACTATGGACTGAAGCGGGCTGACTACATCCAGGCATTCTTCAATAATGTGGAGTGGAAAGTGGTTGAGGCACGTTTAAAATAGCCACGTTTCATGACGCAGCAGTTTCATTGAGGTGGGGCTGCGTGCCCTGCCTTTTTTTATGGAGTACTGATTAGATGGCAGAACAGGATCTCAGCAGACTGATGATAGACAAGCAGCAGGCAGGGTTTCGGCCTGCCCGTCGTCAGCTTCTCCGCCTCATTGCAGGAATTACGTTGATACTGGTGCCAGTCGTGGCAGGGGTAATTTTTTTCATGCCGGTACCTATCGTAGAAACGGTCACCGTGAGCCAGGTATATCCTTCGCAGACATTTACGGTGCTTAATGCCAGCGGCTATGTAGTTGCTCAGAGAAAGGCAGCTGTGGCTCCCAAGACCACAGGCCAGCTTGAGTGGCTCGGAGTACAGGAGGGGAGTCGTGTCAGGGCCGGTCAGCTCATGGCCCGTCTGGAGAACCGTGATACGACTGCAAACCGTGACCTGGCGTTGGCCAACCTTGCCTCGGCAAAAGCCAACCTTGATCAGGCAACGGTCGAATTAACCGATGCTACCCGCTACTTCAACCGGATCAGGGAGTTGCTGGCAGGTGGAATAGTTGCCCAGGCCGATTTTGACATTTCCGAGGCTCGTCTGAACCGGGCAATGGCAGTCCGGGCAGGAATGGCGGCGGCGGTCAGGAGCAGCGCCGCTGCCTTGGCAGGTGCCGATGTGGCGCTTGATTACACAATGATCCGTGCCCCGTTCGATGCAGTGGTCTTGACGAAGAATGCCGATGTCGGTGACATCGTAACACCCATTGGTGCGGCAGCAAATGCAAAAGCTGCGGTGGTTACCATTGCTGATCTCGGTTCGGTGCAGGTGGAGGCAGATGTCTCTGAGTCCAATCTGGCCAAGGTAAAGGTTGGACAGCCATGCGAGATACAACTGGATGCCCTCCCTGAGGTCCGTTTCAGCGGCAGGCTGCTGACAATCGTCCCTACTGCAGACCGAAGCAAGGCCAGTGTGATGGTAAAGGTCGGCTTCATGGTCAGGGATCATAGGGTTCTGCCTGAGATGAGTGCCAAGGTCGCATTCCTGGAACGGGAAGTAACCCAGTCCGAGCAGCGGCCAAAGACGGCTGTCCCGCTTGGGGCTCTGGTTGAGGAGGGGGGGAAGAAGGAGCTTTTTCTCCTTAAAGGTGAAAGGGTGCAGAGAGTGACAGTCATTCTCGGTGGCAGGGTTGGCGATCTGGTGGAGGTCGTGAGCGGGGTAACGGCCGGGGAGACGATCGTAAACAGGCCATCGTCCAAGCTGTCAGACGGAATGAAGATAAAACTGGCGGATAAAAAATAATGGAATGGCTATGAACGACAGGATACTGGTGGTTGACGACAGCAGAACGATTCGTGCAGTGCTCATTGATGCACTTAACGACGAGGGGTATGACTGCAGTGAGGCCGTAGATGTTGATGGGGCCCTGGTTCAGCTCGAATCCTGCGAGTTCAGCCTGGTCATTTCCGATATCATAATGCCGGGACGAAGCGGACTTGAGCTTCTTCAGGCGATACGCAGCAGGTACAAAGACATCTTTGTCATCATGCTTACCAGTGTAGACAACACGGAAACCGCCATGCGATGTATCCATCTGGGCGCGGTGGACTATCTGGTAAAGCCGTTTTCTTGCGAAAGGCTGAGCCTTACCGTGCGAAATGCTCTGGATCAGCGTCGTCTCTACCTGGAACACCGTGCCTATCATGAGGATCTGGAGCAAAAGGTCCTGCAGCAGACGGAACAGATACGCCAGGCTGTATTGGAGAAGGCACTGGTCGCCAATGAGATGGAGCTTGCCCGTGCCATACAGGCTGCCCTTATCCCGCAGTATTTTCCCTGTACCGATCGACTTGCATTTGCTTCCCATTATCGCCCTGTCGGGCAACTTGGAGGCGATTACTTCGATCTTTTCAATCGGGGTGACGGTATCCTCGATGTTGTCATTGCAGATGTGGCAGGTCACAACATCGGCTCAGCTCTCATTGCGGCCGAGATACGCGGAGCCCTTCAGGGGAGGTCGTCTGCGTCGCATCTCGGTTGTGGCGAGATGCTGACCCTCCTCAATGAAGCGCTGTATGACGACCTTTCCCGGGCCGGACTTTTTGTCAGCATGTTCTATCTGCGTTTTGACGAGCGCTGGAAGACACTCTGCTATGCCTGTGCCGGCCACAATCCGCAGCTGTTGCTGCGAGCCGGAAGTACGGTGGAAGAACTGGATGCCGAAGGGATGATCATCGGTGTGTTGCCAAAGATGGACTTTGAGCAGAAGACCCTCTCATTTGACAAAGACGACCGCTTGCTCCTCTTTACCGACGGCATTGTGGAGGCGGAAAACCTCAACGCTGAACAGTACGGGGTCGGTCGCCTTTCAAACGCTCTTATGGCCGCAGGCGCAATTGACACACAAGCGGCGCTCTGCAAGGTTCTGGATGACATGGAGCGGTTTATTGCAGGCGTTCCGCTCAGGGACGACCTTTCGGTGGTGGTGGCAACCGTAAGGTGAGTGCCCTGAGAGCCGATATGTTTTTCCTGGAGGTAGCATGGCTGCAGAAGAGCCTCTTGTTGATATCAAGGGGATTGTCAAATCCTACCGACGCGGCAGCCAGCTTGTACCAGTGCTGGAGGAGATCACATTGGCCATTGTGTCAGGTGAGTTCCTGGCGCTTATGGGGCCGTCCGGATCAGGCAAGAGTACCCTCCTTAATCTCATCGCAGGCATCGACAAGGCAGACCAAGGGAGCATACACGTCGGAGGCGTTGATATAACAACCCTCTCAGAGACCGATCTGGCCGCTTGGAGGGCGATGCATGTGGGCTTCATCTTCCAGTTTTACAACCTGATGCCGGTTCTCACCGCCTTTGAGAACGTGGAACTGCCCCTTCTCTTGACCGGGCTTTCGCGAAAGGCAAGACGCGAGCATGTGGAGACCGTTCTGGGCCTGGTTGCCCTCTCAGACCGGATGGATCACTATCCGTCGCAGCTTTCGGGTGGGCAGCAGCAGCGGGTTGCTATTGCCCGGGCCATCGTCACGGACCCGACCATCCTTGTGGCTGACGAGCCGACCGGCGACCTTGACCGGGTTTCAGCCGGGGAGATCCTCTCCCTCATGGATCGTCTTGTCAGGGAGTTCGGCAAGACCATCATCATGGTGACCCACGACCCGCGTGCCGCGGAAAAGGCGCATCGCGTCATTCACCTTGAAAAGGGGATACTGGTGGCCTGATGTTCTTCTTCAGGATGATCATCCGCAACGCGTTCCGGCACCCCTTGCGCGCGCTCCTGACCGTTGCAGGAGTTGCTGTGGCGATTATCGCCTTCGGACTGCTCCGTACCCTTGTGGAACTCTGGTTTTATGGCGCGGAGCATTCTTCCGCAAGTCGTCTGGTGACGCGGAACGCCATCTCCCTGGTATTCACCCTTCCCATTTCCTACAAAGATCGAATCAGGCAGATCTCCGGGGTGAAGGGGGTCTCACAGGGGAACTGGTTCGGCGGCATCTATTTGGACGAAAAGCATTTCTTTGCCAACTACGCGGTAGAGCCCAAGAGCTACCTGGAACTCTATCCCGAGTTTATTCTCCCTCCCGACCAGAAGAAGGCGTTCCTTGCCGATCGGAAAGGGTGCATCATCGGCCGGAAGCTTGCCGACACCTACGGCTGGAAGCTAGGTGACCAGATCACGCTCAAAGGGACCATTTTCCCCGGTCAGTGGACCTTTGTCCTGCGGGGGATCTACCAAGGGGCGGAACGCTCGACCGAGGAGAGAATACTTCTCTTCCAGTGGGACTACCTGAATGAAACCCTGAAGAAGACCATCCCCCGGCGGGCTGACCAGGCAGGTTTTTACATGGTCGGAGTCAACCGACCCGAGCTGGCTGCTGCGGTGGCCCTCGACATAGACAGTACATTCCACAATACTCTGGCAGAGACCCTCACTGAAACAGAAAAGGCATTTCACCTCAGCTTTGTGGCTATGACCGAGGCGATCGTCATCGCCATTCAGTTTGTCTCATACGTGGTGATCGTGATCATCATGGTGGTGGCGGCAAACACCATGGCCATGACCGCACGGGAGCGGATAGCCGAGTATGCGACCCTCAAGACCCTCGGGTTCGGAGCTCTTCACATCGGTGGTTTGGTCTTTGGCGAGTCTCTCTTCATAGCCATCACCGGCGGTGCCGTGGGGATTCTCCTCACCTTCCCGGCTGCGCACTGGATTGAGCGAGAACTCTCACAATTCTTCCCATTTTTCCGCGTGACCAGGGAGACCATCTACCTCGATCTCCTTGCAGCAGCCGTTGTCGGCACAGTGGCCGGAATTTTTCCGACCTGGCGCGGTGCGACGATCAGGATTGCGGATGGCCTGAGGCGGATCGGGTGATTTGGTCCCGTGACAAACTGCTCATGAGCAAAACCTGTAGACTCTCTTTCCTCCTCCCCCTATAATCGCCCCATGTCCACTACCGCGTTTACCCTTATCGTCATCTCTGCGGTGATGCACGCCCTCTGGAACCTTCTGGTGAAGAAGAGTCGTCACAAGACGGTCTTTATCTGGTGGATGTTCATTGCATCGGGAGGGCTCTTTACCCTTTCGCTCCCTCTTGCTCCTGAGCCGTTTTATTGGCCGTCGCTTTTTACGCTCCTCCTGATTTTGGTGGGAGCGGTCTGTTTCGTGCTCTACCACCTCTTAAACGGTCGAGCCTACCGAGGGGGCGATCTTTCGGTGATCTACCCACTCTGCCAGACATCGATGATCTATGTGCCGATCTGGGGGATTACCCTGCTGGGCGAGCACCTTTCACTCTTCGGCGTCTGCGGAATCTTGCTGGTGGTCTTTGGCGCCTACACAGTGCAGATGCAGAGTCTCTCCTTGTCAGAGATGTTTCGTCCGTTCAGGGACCTGAGAAGCCGGCCGGTGCAGGCAGCTCTTGCAGCTGGCTTTATTTACTCCATAGGTTCAATAGCCGAAAAGAGCGGGGTCAGAAACTATTCTCCTTTCTATTTCACCTATTTTCTCGTTGTGATTATGTTGCTTATGATGACATTCAATCTGGTTCGCCCCCGATACCGTTGCCACATCGGG
>JAYSLX010000103.1:0-13790 GCA_043725245.1 Geobacteraceae bacterium
TCGAAACGGTATCTGTTGACTGATCAGGATGGCCAGTAGAATCAACTTACGGGTTAAGTTGATTCGGTCAGAATCTCAAGGCCGACAGACTCCTAGAAGGCTTTATGTTCAAAGATATTACATAAATCGCATCCATTGATATTGATGTATCATGCTGATATTGCGAACAATATCTAAAACCAGTTGCATTTCCTGCGCAGAGTTCAAGCAGAGTGCGCTGCAGCTATTTTGGAGAATAAGAAATTGCAAAGATATATTTATCTAATGGTTACAGTGTATTGCGAGTTAATTTCTGGTTTGCGCCATTTTTGGTATCTCCATTGAAACGCATTCGTTAAAGAAATGATCGTAAACACTGGAGGGCACTCACATGGGACACCGCTGCAATATGCCATCGAAAATTGAACGAGAATCTAATTATAGGGTCATGGAAGTAGTGATGATGAAGCGTGCCAAAGGAGGGAAAGAAAGCTCATCAACCCATCTTATTTTGGTTGACAACCAACTAGAAACTCTCAGCTTTGTTCAGGAAAGCATGGACGAAATCATTAATAATATTATAAGGATCAATAAAATGGGCCATATCAATAAGAAAGTGGACGAAAGCGCAAAACTATTCGAAAAAAACTTGGATCCTCTCTTTTCAGTTATGGCAGAGAGGACTCAGGGAAACATACTGGACAAACTCTCAATTTCTCTTAAAAAGGCCTTGATTCTGATGGCTATGGATCGCTACAAAAGCAACAAGGATTCGGTCTGTGAGGCACTTGGCATAAGCCAGGACAAGCTTGACGGCGAAATGGCACTCTGCGGAATTGGCAGGGAACGTCGTGCTGCCTGAGGTGCCGGGGATAGATATCGGGTCAGACTCATAGTCAAAGGGTAAGTGAGATAAAAATTATCAACTACGATTCAATATATCAATCATCATGCAACTTTTTGAAGGTAGTCGGAGTAATTCCCTTCATAAACTCGCATCTCACCATGGTTGATTTCGAAGACCCGGTCTACCAGTGAGCGGAGGAAGTGACGGTCATGGCTGACAAGAATCACTGTTCCTGTGAAGTTCTTGAGGGTCTCCAAGAGTATTTCCCGTGATCTGATGTCGAGGTGGTTGGTAGGCTCGTCAAGTACCAGGAAGTTTACCGGTCTGGCAAGGAGCGTGGCAAGCACCACTCGGCTTTTTTCCCCCCCTGAGAGATTTTCAACCCGCTTGTCTACAGAATCCCCAGAAAAGAGAAAGGCCCCAAGAAGGTTTTTGATGATGCCTATGTTGGCCAGCGGCATCGCCTCTTGAAGAGTCTCGAAGACCGTCTTCTTCGGATCCAGGATTTCCATAGCGTGCTGGCTGAAATATCCGAGTTCTACATTGGCGCCTATGGAGATGCTGCCGTTGGTCGGGTCGGTCTGCCCTGCAAGCATCTTCAGGAAGGTTGATTTGCCAGCTCCGTTCACTCCGACAACGGCAACCTTTTCCTGTCTCCGGATAATGCCTGATATGCCGCTGAAAACCGGTTTATCCAAGCAGTCGGGGCTCTGCCAGTTCTTTGCCAGGCCATCGATCACTACCACGTCGTCGCCGCTACGTGGGGGTTCTCTGAATTCGAAACGGATCACCCTCTCCTCTGGAGGGATTTCGATTCTGTCGATCTTATCCAGTTTCTTTATCCTTGACTGGACCTGGGCTGCATGGGAGGCACGCGCAGCAAAGCGAGAAATAAACTCCTCTTCCTTTGCAAGCATCTCCTGCTGGCGTTTGTGGCTTGCCAGCAGCTGTTTGAACCGAATATCCCTTTCACGCTCATAGAAGTCGTAGTTTCCGCCAAAAGTGGTCACCGTCCTGTTGGCCACCTCGATGATCCTTGCGACGTTACGATTCATAAAGTCGCGGTCATGGCTTGTCATCAACAGCGCCCCGTGAAACTCCGAGGCGAGCCACTCTTCTAGCCAGACTATCGACTCCAGATCAAGGTGGTTGGTAGGCTCATCCAGGAGGAGTAAGTCAGGGTGGAGGGTAAGGATCTTGGCGAGACCTATCCGCATCTTCCAGCCGCCGCTGAACGATTCCACCGGATAATTGAACCGGTCAGGGCCAATGCCGAGGCCGGTCAGCACTGTCTGTGCGCGAGTGTCCAGGTCATAGCCGCCACGATGCTCAAACTCCTCCATTGCGGCACCGTAACGCTCCAATAGAGCCGACATCTCATCGTCGCCCATAGGCTCGCCCATGGCTGTTTCCATATCCTTAAGCTCTTCTGCAAGCAGCACCGTTTCAGCAGATCCTGCCATCACCTCTTCCAGCGCAGTTTTACCGGACATATCACCAACATCCTGTGAGAAGTAGCCGATTGTTGTTTTCTTTGCACAGGTAATCTCTCCAGCGTCCACCTCCTCCTCGCCGGTGATAATACGAAAGATAGTGGTCTTGCCTGCCCCATTTGGGCCAACGAGGCCGGTCATGGTTCCAGGGAGTATCTGGAAACTGGCGTCTCGGAAGAGAATCTGAGATCCGTGTTGCTTTGTGATGTTAGAGAGGTGAATCATGATGACTCCGTCTTATGAAGAGTTGAGGACTGAATCTGATACCACAAGGGCTGACGGGCCACAACTTAATAAATTCAAAGCTTAGTCCGGAAGGGTTTGTTTTGACAGGGACTATCGGAGGACGACAGTGATTGTCGTATGCAAATGAAGTTAATGGCGGCCGTCACGTTCCAAAGAGACCTCAAATGATTTACCCTCTAGTGAGAACCTGACACGATCCTGAAATATCTGTTCGATCTTTGCCCCTTCCACCATTCCCCCTTCGCCAATAGGTACTCCATTGACCACTGCGAGTCTGGAGGCACTGTCTTTCTGCCAGGCGATCCCATTGATGCTGAAGAGAGGAACAGGCAAGGGCTTATCCTTGGAGTGATCTGTGGTCAGAGGAGATAACTCCGTTTTTGGTGCAACTGATGCTGGTTGGGTGGATTCTGCTGCAGGCAATGAAGGTGACAGTGAAGGGGTGGGTAAGGACCTGGGTTGCTTTGGCCGCTGTTCAGTGAGAGTCGGGGTGGTTAAGCGATCCACTGGAGGTAGAGCGCTTGGGGCTGATGGGGCAGACGGAAGCTGGGCTGCAGGGATTTGCGAGGAGATTGGAGGTTGTGAAGGGAGACTTTGATGAATGAGCTGTTTGTCGGCCTTACGATCCGCTGAAAAACCTCCCATGAAAGTATAGGTAAGAATGACGGATGAAGCTGCAACAGCCGTAACCGCAATTGGAAGGATCCATCGAGTGGGTGTTGAGCGTCGTTGCTTCTCCCTGATGATCGCACTTGAGATGTCAGGCTCTTTTGTCTGCCGAGATGCCTTATCATTTTCGAGTTTCTGGAGAGCCTTTAGAATAGAACTCATCGGATATTCGGCCTTCCCTGATCTGTAAGTTTTGGTTCTTTTGCAGTCCCACTTGCACGGTAGAGCATGAGAAGAGTTCTGGAGCCTGGGATGCCGTCAGATGGGAGGCGCTGTTTGACCTGGAACTTTCTGATCGCATCCTGGGTAACCGGATCGAATGTTCCAGTCGGTTTGCCGATAAATGTGCCTGCCTGGGCAAGCATAAGCTGCATCTTGCTGATTTCCTGTGATTTGCTCCCTGGCGCAACGCTGTTAGGCAAATTGTGGGTGTTGCGCCAAGGGATGAAGGCCCGGCCGGTCCAGATGGATTTGAGGTCGGTTTCATTGAGAGCGTGGCTTTCCTGAGAAATAGGCCCAACGATGAAGGAACCGTCACTGTATCTGGTTAGCGCAAGGTAGCGGTTGCCGGAGACCCCCGGAAGCCACAGTTCCAAGAGGCAGGGGGTGTCGGCTTGCAGCAGTTCAGTGATGCTGCCTGAAAAAGTGAGCAGCCGCAATCCGCGCCGCGTAGATATATGCTCCAGTCCGGGCTGGACGGTTTTGCCCGCATATTCAACAACCGGTCTTACATTCAAGAGTTTTGCCAGCTCATTGAAGCTTCGAAGTGCGCTGGCTATTTCGTTCTGACGTCCCAGTTCCAGAGTAAGAAGTTCGATTTGTGTTTTCCCTGGATCAACAGGTAATTGAACTGAAACAGCATGTGGGGACTGAACATTGGTGGGAGCGTTTTTTTTGCCTATCATCGAACCTGCGAGAATAGAGATTGATGCGGCAAGCAGCAGGATGCCAATGATTTTTCGAATGCGGATTGCGGGAGAGCGGGGGTGGTCTCTCCTTAGTTCTCGTATGGCCTGGGCCACCATTTTAGATGTAATCTCGCGGCTCTCTTCCGTATAGCCGATAAGAAGCGCACGATCACAGTTTACATTGATTAATCTGGGAAGCCCCTTGGTCTGACGGAATATTTTTTTCAATGCGCCGGGGGTGAAGGCTGCAGCACGCCACCCGCCCGCGACTTCGAGACGATGGTCGATATAAGATACCATATCTTCGAAGTCGAGAGGGTGGAGATGAAAACGGACAGTGATCCTTTGGCTCAGCTGGCGGAGATTTTCGCTTTCAAGCATCCTGCCTAGCTCTGGCTGGCCGGACAGAACAATCTGGATCAGTTTGTTGGTATCGGTCTCCAGGTTTGAAATCATCCTTATCTGCTCAAGAACGACCGGATCAAGGTTCTGGGCCTCGTCAATAACCAGCACCACAGTACGGTTTGCTGCGTTTTCCTCAAGCAGGAACTGGTTGAGTTCATGCATCAACTCATCAATGCTGCCTGAGTGGGAAATACCGAATTCTCTGTTAATGGTTCTTAATAGCTCGTCAGCCGAGAGTCGGGGATTGAAGATCAGTGCCGTGCGGTGCTTTGTGTCGTCCAATTGGCCAAGTAGTGCACGCAGGATGGTGGTCTTGCCTGAGCCGACCTCGCCTGTCAGTTCAATAAACCCTGCATGACTGTCGATGCCGTAAAGCAAGTGGGCAAAGGCTTCGCGGTGGGATTTGCTAAGAAATATAAATCGGGGATTTGGTGTGATTGCGAAGGGAAATTCCTTGAATCCGAAGTAATCGCAGTACATGGGAGATTGCTCGTCCGTTCAGCACAGGTGAAGGTCATCGACTGTTTACTATTCCATAATCCCATTGATTTATCAAGGATGATTCAAGAAAAGGTCTACGGATGGATATAGTAAGGAGATCAAGAGCTGCTCTTACTTGTCGCCTGCCCTAACTTTGCTAATGATATCAAGGCCTCGCAAGAGTTCCAGCGCTCTCGAAAGTTGGAAATCACGTTTGATATCCTCATCAACTATTCTTGGTTCTGGCTTGATGGTTTGGGTTTCCTTCCCCTTGGTTGGAGCAGCCTCTGTGGGCTTCAGACTTCCGTCAAGATCCTTTTCCTTGAGATGGCGATCTGTTGACTTTGCAGACTGATCCGGAATGATGACAGAATTCACTATAATGTCGGGAGTGATTCCTTTGGCCTGGATTGAACGACCACTTGGGGTGTAGTAGCGGGCCGTTGTAAGCTTCAGTCCCGCATTGTCACGCATTGGTATGACAGATTGCACCGACCCCTTGCCGAAAGTTTGAGTACCCATGATGATGGCACGCTTGTGGTCCTGTAAAGCGCCGGCGAGAATCTCAGATGCGCTGGCACTTCCACCGTTGACCAATACCACGATGGGATAGTGAGGCTCTTTGTTTCCGATTTTTGTTGAGAGCCTCATCTTTGAGTTGGGGTCGCGCCCTTCGGTATAAACGACAAGGCCGTCGCTTAACCCCTCACCAATGAAGTTATTTGCCACTTCCACTGCCTGATTGAGGAGTCCGCCCGGGTTATTACGCAGGTCTATTACCAGCCCCTTGAGATGTCCGCTGTTCTGCCCATTGAGTGTTGAGAGGGTCTTTATGAATTCAGGGCCGGTGGTTTCTTGAAAGTGGCCGATTCTGATGTAGCCGTAACCAGGTTCGAGGGTTCTGGATCTGAGGCTCTTGGTCTGGATTATGTCCCTGATGATCGGGAAGACGAGAGGGGCACCATTACCTTCCCTCAAGATGGATAAGGTAACCCGCGTCCCTTTTTCGCCCCGCATCTTGCTGACGGCATCGTTAATGGACATTCCCCTGGTAAGCTTGTCGTCAATCTTCCATATGTGATCGTTGGACTTCAGACCTGCCCTGTATCCGGGAGTCTCTTCTATCGGAGCAATTATAATCAGCTTGTTGTCCTTCATAGAGATCTCGATTCCGATTCCGCCAAAAGAGCCGGACATCTGTACTTTCATCTCCTTGAAGGATTCAGCCGGCATGAAAGAGCTGTGTGGGTCAAGTGAGGAGAGCATGCCGTTTATTGCACTCTGCATAAGTTTCTTGCTATCCACCTCTTCGACGTACTGTTTTTTGATTATTACGATGACCTCCTTGAAGAGGCGGAGACTGTCTTTGTTCTGTGTAGTGTGCCTGTTCTGCCAGAGCAATAGTGCCACGATTGCTGAAGTGATTATAGTCGTCAGCGCAATGCTGAAAATAATGCGAAAGAGCTTGTTCTTCATAAATAAGTTGCCTCCGAAAAAAATCTTGTCATTGTATCAGCTGAGGGGGCTTTGTTGTCAAGCTTTCGGTGATAGGTCAAGTCAATTCACCTGCTTATAACACTTTTCTCTTGCCTTGCCCCATGAATTGCTTTAATCTTCTGCCGTTTCATGGATCCCATCAGGAGGCATCAAACGATGTACAACGAACCGGGCAAAACCAAGTTTCAGATAGACCTACGGCGTCACCTCCGTGAGCAGGGTATATGCGATAATCTGATTCATGTGATCTGTGAGATCGCCGAGGCGTGCAAATATGTCATCAATGCGGTCCGCACAGGTGACTTGGGTGTGGCTGGTACATCAAATCTCTACGGAGAAGAACAGCTTGCTCTGGATGTTCTTTCCGACCGGATCATCAAGAAACGCCTTATCCACACAGGCCTGATCTGTAACATCGTCTCCGAGGAGATGGACGAGATCTTCCAGGCCCAGGCAGCGGCAGATGGTCTTTATTCAGTGGCTTACGATCCCTTGGACGGGTCCTCTCTCGTGGATGTGAATCTTGCCGTGGGAACCATAGTCTCCATATATAAGGGTTGCGACCTCCTGCAGACTGGTCGCAACCAGGTGGCGGCCATGTATATCCTCTACGGTCCCAGGGTTTCTCTTGTCTATTCTGTCGGGAAAGGTGTTTATGAGTTTACACTTAACCAATTAATGGAATTCACTCTTACCCGCGAAAATGTAACCATGAAGCCTACAGGCGACATTTACTCCCCCGGGGGTCTTCGCAACAAATACACCCCTGAGAATGAGAAGTTTATCCGTTATCTTGAGGAAAAGGGGAGCAAGCTCCGCTATTCTGGTGGTTTAGTGCCTGATATCAACCAGATTCTCATGAAGGGCAAGGGAATTTTCTTGTACCCGGCCCTGCAAGGCTCCCCGAAAGGGAAGCTTCGCCTTCTCTTCGAACTGAACTCCATGGCATACCTTATGGACCAGGCTGGTGGCGCAGCCAGTAATGGCCTGATCGACATCCTGGATGTCAAACCAGAGAGTCTAGACCACCGTGCACCAGTTTACATCGGATGCAAGGAAGACGTAGAGAAGGCTAAGGAATTCCTTTGCGGCAAATAGGATTATAGAAACATTTTATGATGAGGTGACCATGGATCAGCAGCCTAAGCCACAACGTCTCTGCAGTGAGATTCAACTTTTCGATATCTGCGACCTCGATGTCTGCGGCCACAGGGACGGTCGTTACTGTACAAAGGGCGATATTCTGGCTCGTTTCGAGGCGATCCATGAGGCCGATGACAGGACTCCTGAGCAGTTCTTCGCAGAAGAATTAGACGAAGTCGAAGGTGCAGGGAACCTTGGTTACGACGAAGCCTACGGTGTTGACGAGTACGGTGAAGACGAGGATGATGATCTGTAAACCCCTGTTATTCAGCCTTCCACAATGGCCGCTCAGTTTTCTGAGCGGCCTGTTTTTTTGTTCTAAAGTTGAACACCACTCCGCCGATAATAGGAAACATAGGTAAATATGAGTGTATGGAGGGGAAAATGAAACATGGCCTGCTGATTCTTGACGACGATGCGTCGATATTGCAGATGATAAAGACCAATTTATCGAGTGAGGATATCCACGTATATCTTGAGAGTGACAGTGAAACGGCCATCAAGTACGTACTTACAGAGCGTCCAAGCGTTGCCATCATAGATATCAACCTCCCTAACAAGTCAGGGTTTGAGGTCCTCCAGAAGATCAAGAAGATTGATCCGGGGCTCTCGGTCATCATGGCAACTGCTCACAACACCACGCAGAATGCCATCGAGGCGATGAAGCACGGCGCCTATGATTATGTCACAAAGCCGTTCGACTTCAGGAAACTGAAAGCAACCGTTCAGAAAGCCCTGGAGTGCAATCTGCTCAATAGGAAGGTTCGTTTTACCAAGGAGCGTGAGCAGTTCAACAAGGAAGAACTGGATGATAATATCATGATAGGCTCTGCTCCGGAGATGATCGAGATCTGGAAGATGGTCGGGAAGATAGCCGATTCAGACGCAACCGTTTTGATCCAGGGGGAAAGCGGAACCGGTAAGGAACTCCTTGCCCGTGCAGTCTACAATAACTCCAGACGCAAAAACCGCCCCTTTCTGGCTGTCAACTGTGCTGCACTTCCTGAGACTCTTTTAGAGAGCGAACTCTTCGGCCATGAGAAGGGTGCCTTTACCGACGCCCACATGCGGCGAGTCGGTAAATTTGAACAATGCAACGGTGGTACAATTTTTCTTGACGAGATTGGTGAGATGAGCATGGCCAATCAGGGGAAACTCCTCCGGGTGCTTGAAAATCAGGAGTTTGAGCGGGTTGGCGGCAATGAAACCATCAAGGTGGATGTTCGCGTCATCGCTGCCACCAATAAGTCTCTCCTTCAGCAGGTAAAGGAAAAGGCCTTCCGTCTTGATCTGTTTTATCGACTCAGAGTCATCTCTTTCTATCTTCCCACGCTTAAGGACAGGATGGAGGATGTCCCCCTTTTAATTGATCTTTTCGTCCGTCGCTTCTCCCAAAAGTATGCAAAAAATATTAAGGGTATTGCTCCAGAGGCGCAGGATATGTTGGTCAGTCATTCCTGGGAAGGGAATATCCGGGAGTTGAAGAACGTGATCAATTCCGCAACGGTTCTCTGTAAGGGGGATGTTCTTTTGCCGCAGGATTTCGAATCTCTTCTCCAGGCGAAGACCGGGATGAAGGAGATCGATCTTGATCTTGCAGGGGACGACTACTATGCGGTTTTTTGGAGTATGCTGGAGCCAGTTTTCGAAGGGCTCTGCGTCAAAAGCAAGGGAGCCATTTATGAGAATATAAATATGGGGTTGGAGAAGGCCCTCATCCATATGGCCATGCAGAAGAGCAGTAACAATCAAGTCGTTGCTTCCAAGCTCCTTGGAATAAGCCGCAATACACTACGAGACCGACTGGAGCGATACAAGTTCGGCAGTCCTGAGTGACTGTAACGTAACGTTACACATTTTAAGTTGTTTTTATTATGAATAATTTATCAATGCGGCGGCTATTCTATTGCCGCCGTTTTTGCGACTGCAATTGCGCGTTGAGCAGCGGTGTGTTATAACGACAGTCATACTGCTTCAGCATTACTGACCCTTGCAATATTCTGGAGGTTAAATGCGCATCGCGACTATGTTGATGATAATTGCCCTTATGTTCACCTCCGCTGCTGACGCCGCCCAAAAGAAGGTGGAGAGTACCAAGGGCCCAGGAAAGAAGACACAGCTCAAGCCACCGAAGCCATCGCCTTTGGCAACTGTAATCCAAGGTGAGTTTGTACGTGAATTGATCAACGTCTTCGGCTGGGCGGGTGGTATCCCTGAGGAGCCAAATGAGCGTGATTACCTGGTAATACTCCAGGGCAAGAGGACATTCAAGTTTGAAGCAGAAAAGATTTTCAACACCAAGACCGATGGCGTGTCGGTACGTAAATTCGACCTTATCGGTCCTTTCAGCGGAGAGTCTTGGTTGGGCGGGGTAACGACACCTGTCTCTGTACATTTTAAGGTTTTCATCCCGTTGGATGGCGAGTACCGACTCGCAGTAGCTGCCAAGGGGAATGGCCAGATCTGGAAGGTCGCAGGCAAGGAATATATGATCAACTCAGGGGAGCGGCTGACGGTGACTCAAGTGGCTTCAGTCCCTCTAAAGGCCGGCGAATTTGAGTTCGAGATGGTAATGCCGCCAGAGGGAGGGATAGATTATCTGGTTTTTTCCGCCTCGGATTTTAACTCGATAGAGCCACTCGGAGGATGGCGATTCAAAGACCCTCTCACCAATACGGAACTTGCACAAGTCTCGGCATCTCTTCTGGGTTTGGAGGAACGTCTCCCTCTGGATGAGAAGGTTGGCGTCACTACTGTTGTAGCAGCAGACCTGCCAAGTCTGCCGCCTTCTGTAAATTCGACAGATATAGGATTTTATGGGAAATTCACCGGTAAAAAATGGATTCGTGCGAGCTCACAGCCGGCAGATATTGATATCCCGATCTCTCTAACGGTAAACGGCGTGTATGGGTTGAAACTCCGTGTCATGGGTGAGAATCTAAAGGCAAATCTTGATGGCATATCTCTGGTCTTGCCTGCAAACCCATATCTTGAATGGGTAAATCTTGGGCTTCATCGCCTGGTAGAGGGCACCCATACGCTGCAGGTGACACTTCCTTCTTACGGCGGCATCGATGCCTTGATCATAGAGCCACGAAACTCGACCCCTGAGGCATACATGAATCTTGTCGGGGTAAAGGGTGACCCTATGGCTGTTGTGACAAATGCCGAGAAGGATAAGATCTTGACTCAACTCGTGGAACGCTTCACAACCCGGAAGTAAATCAGCAGCCGCTTCCATGGACAGGCCGCTGATCGTACTGCTCGCTGCGCTGATGCTCGGCATCAGCGCAGCGGTCTTGAATGAAAGCTCTATCCCTCTCTGGTCTCTTTTTCCTGCAACTCTGCTTTTTGTCATCGGTTGGACATGTAATCGATCTCTTCTATTGATGTCAGGCCTATCGATCCTCTTTCTTTTTTGGGGCAACTATGCCGTAAGCTCTAATGTCCGACTTTCGTCAGCAGCTCAACAGTTAGCTTTGTCAGCAACAGAACGTCCTGTGTCGGTTACTGGTGTACTGGACAGCCGCCCAGAGCCCAGGGCGCGTGGCACACGCCTGTACGTGGCTGTTGAGTCGGTTGAGAGTGGCGGCACAAGGCGTCCTTTCACTGGACGTCTCCTCTTATATGTAGGGGAGGGGAGATCTGTCATGCTCACCGGTGACCGGATTCGATTTGTCACCCGACTCCGCGAGCCCCGCAATTTGGGACTACCCGGTGAATATGACTACCGTCGCTTTCTGGCGCTGCAAAATATATTTGTCACGGGGTTTGTTGCCGATCCCTCTGAGCTGGAACTCATTCAGGAGGCTGCTGCATATCCTATGCAGCGGGGTATTGACTCTGTGGCTCTCTGGCTGGGGGGGGTCATCGACCATTCCGTACCTTCATCAACAGAAGCCGGGATTCTCAAGGCTCTTCTGGTAGGTGAACGCGGCTCTGTCCCTCAAGATATTGAAGGGCTTTATGCACGGACAGGGGTGAACCACATCCTCTCGATTTCCGGGTTTCATGTCAGCATCATAGCCCTTGTACTCTACCACCTGCTGGCCCGGCTTGCAGGGTTCAGCGAATTCCTGCTCAGATTTAACCTCCGAAGAGTGCTTCTCCTGGCTACACTCCCGGTTCTTGTCAGCTATCTCTTTATCTCCGGCGCCGCGCCCGCAACCACTCGATCTGTGTTGATGGTCGCCGCATGTTTCCTCGGCCTGCTCGTGGAAAGGGAAGGGGACCTGGTGAATCTTCTTGCACTGGCTGCACTGGTGATACTTGCGATTTGCCCACAGGCACTTTTTGAACTCTCTTTCCAGCTCTCTTTCCTGGCCTTTTGGGGGATACTGGTGCTTTACCCACTTTTGGTCCATCCCTTTGAGCATATGCGGAAAGGGGTTCCCTACCGGTTTATCCAATTCTGTGCAGTATCCGTTGCAGCCATTGCAGCTACCATGATTCCTGTTGCATATCATTTTCATCGGTTTTCAGTTATAGGTCTGGCAAGCAACTTCATTGTGGTCCCTCTATTGGGGTATGGGGCAGTAGTGGCGGGGTTCACCGGCCTTGTCTGCGCTGCCTGGGCTCCCTTTCCGGCAAAGCTTCTCATCATGGCTGCTGCCTTGCTTGTACGCTGGTCAAATCAGGCGCTTTACTGGCTCGACAGGTTACCGCAACTCCCGCACTTTACTCCGTTGCTATTGGACGTATTGCTCGCCATAGCCTTAATGACGATGCTGACGCTCATCCGCAGTTCCAGAAAACGCCTCATATTCTCATTCCTGTTGGCAGGAATTCTGTGTTGGGGACATCTTGCAAAGGATGATCCGGGAACCGGGAAGCTGCGTGTGACACTCTTGAGCATGGGGCAGGCAGAGAGTACCCTTATCCGCTTTCCAGACGGCTCCTGCATGCTGGTCGATGGTGGTGGTTCACTCCATGAAGGGGGAATGGATGCTGGGGAGAGGCTCCTTGCTCCTGCTCTCTGGAGCATGGGAATCAACCGGATAGATTGGATGGTCCTGAGTCATTCGCACCCTGACCATGTGAAAGGACTGCTCTTCATTGCATCTGCTTTTCCTGTAGGGGAGTTCTGGGAGAGTGGCTACAGCTCGGACTCTCCTGCCTACCTTGAACTAAAGCGGGTTCTTGCAAGCCGTGGAGTACCTGTCCGCATACTGGATGAAGCCACTCGATCGATCCGTGTCGGAGGTGCAGTCATAGAGCCATTGGCTCCACCAATGTCAACCTCTGTAGCTGCTGCAGTCACCCCGCAGGAATGGGATGTAAACGATGAATCCCTGGTTTTCCGACTCTCCATGGGCCGCTTTTCCATGCTGTTTACCGGAGACAGCGGCTTTACTACTGAGGCACGTCTCCTCCGCGACCCAGGGCGAATCTCATGTTCGGTTCTGAAGGTTGCTCACCATGGCAGCCGTCATTCCAGCTCCGTTCCCTTTTTGCGTGCCGTGTCGCCTTCCATAGCGCTGATTTCGGCCGGCTATCGGAACAACTTTCACCTGCCTGCTCATGAAACCGTTGCCGACTTGGAGCGGATCGGTGCTCAAATCTACCGAACAGACAGGGACGGCAGCATCGAATTGACGGTGAACCCGGCCAGTGGCGCCATTGTAGCCCGGAAAATATCTGGACCACTTCATTGACACTCATTCAAATTGTCCGATAATGTATAGATACTTCCAACCTGCCGCGTAATGCCTGCCTTTGAGGGATCTGATGGAACGGATACTTATTGTAGAAGATGACCTGTTTTTCCGCGAGGTATTTTCAGATCTCCTAAGGGAAGACGGATACTCGGTAGATGCCGCCTCCTCAGCAGAGGAGGCTTTCGACTTTTTGAACCGCAGTGAATATCATCTCGTTGTTATTGACTTGGTGTTGCAGGATGCGAGCGGACTGGATGTACTCGAAAAAGTCAAGCAGCTTGATCCTGGGATAGAGGTTATTATTGTCACCGGCCACGCCAACATGGAAACCGCCATATATGCGCTCAAGCATGGTGCTCGCGACTACCTGGTCAAACCAATCAATCATGACGAATTCAGGCATACGGTTGAACGCTGCATAGAACAGCGCCGTCTACTGGATGAGAATCAGGAGCTGAAAGGTCTG
>JAYSLX010000104.1:0-18038 GCA_043725245.1 Geobacteraceae bacterium
TAAGAAAGAAGGATATGGATAGAGATGAACTGAAGAAACTCCTGGAAAGCCTGGCTGAAGGAGAAACCTGTGTGGATGCCGCCCTGGAACGTCTCAAACGGCTACCGTTCGAGGACCTGGGCTTTGCAAATGTGGATCATCACCGGGGGCTGCGGCAGGGGAACCCCGAGGTAATCTTTGGCGAGGGAAAGAGTGTCGGCCAGATCGAGCGGATCATGACGGCGCTCCTTGCCGAGGGGAACAATATCCTCGTCACCAGACTCTCCGAAGAAAAGGTCTTTGCCCTCCGCACCCACTTTCCCAATGCCCGCCATCACCAGGATGCACGTTGTCTCACTATCGAGAACCGCCCGGTTGATATCCGCGGCAGGGGGACTATCCTGGTGATATCTGCCGGGACCTCCGATATTCCTGTTGCAGCAGAGGCTGTGGTAACTGCACAGATCCTGGGGAACCGGGTGGAACAGCTCTACGATGTCGGAGTAGCCGGGATTCATCGGCTTCTTGCGCGGCGTGAGCTCCTCGCGACTGCCTCTGTGCTGGTAGTGGTAGCCGGAATGGAGGGGGCTCTTCCTTCGGTGGTGGGAGGACTGGTTGACTGCCCGGTCATAGCAGTTCCCACTTCGGTGGGCTATGGAGCCTCTTTCGGGGGTATCGCAGCACTCCTGGGGATGCTCAATTCCTGTGCCGCAGGGGTTACCGTTGTGAATATCGACAACGGTTTCGGTGCGGGCTTTGCGGCTTCGCTTATCAACAGGGTTCCATGAAGATTCTCTACCTCGACTGCTCGGCTGGTATCGCCGGTGACATGACCGTTGCTGCTCTCATCGATCTGGGGGTGCCTCTCGAAACGATCCGTGAGGGGCTTGGGCTCCTGCAGCTCCCGGAAGGAAGCTGGGCTCTCCATGCCGGAAAGACCTCCAGAATGGGAATCGCCGCTATCCACTTTCAGGTTGAGGCACCTGATCAGAGCCATGGCAGACGGTATGCCGACATCGTAGCCATTATTGACGCAAGCGGCCTTTCCGAACCGGTCAAAGAGCTCTCCCACAGGATATTCAGACGTCTTGCCCAGGCCGAGGCCAAGGTTCACGGAGTCCAGATAGACCAGGTTCATTTCCACGAAGTGGGGGCCATCGATTCCCTCGTTGATGTTGTTGGCACAGCCATCGCTCTTGACCACCTTGGGGTTGAAGAGGTTCGGGCATCGGCACTCCCCTTCGGGTCAGGCTGGGTTGAAACCGCCCATGGCC
Organism: Geobacteraceae bacterium; assembly: GCA_043725245.1. Classification (GTDB taxonomy): domain Bacteria; phylum Desulfobacterota; class Desulfuromonadia; order Geobacterales; family DSM-12255; genus Geoanaerobacter. Next base: position 1,254 of record JAYSLX010000104.1, read on the forward strand.
GACTGCCGGTACCTGCTCCGGCAACTGCAGAACTGCTCTGCGGCCTGCCGGTAATCCCTGACCCTGTCACCGGCGAATGGGTAACCCCCACAGGAGCCGCTATAGTTGCTGCCCTTGCCGCTGAATGCGGCGCTCCTCCCTCCATGCGGGTAGTGGCGGTGGGCTATGGTGCGGGCACCAGGGAGTGCAAGGTCCGCCCCAACCTTCTGAGGGCTGTACTGGGGGAGTCGACGAACCAGGTTGAGCAGATTCTTGTGATGGAGACCAACCTGGACGACATGAATCCGGAGGTTCTCGGGTTCCTGACGGAGCGGCTGCTGGCCGATGGGGCGCTTGATGTGACCTTATCGCCCCTGCAGATGAAGAAAAATCGTGCCGGCAGCAAGCTGACCGTCATTGCTCCGCGCAGACTCCTCGAAAACCTGGGCCGGCTGATCCTTACCGAATCAACGGCCATAGGTCTCCGCTACTACCCGGTGGATCGTCTGACCCTGGAACGGCATGAGGAGCAGTGCATGACAACCCTTGGTGCCACCAAGGTCAAACGGATCAGGCGCCCTGACGGGAGCTGGAGAACGGCGCCGGAATTTGAAGAGTGTTGTCGTCTGGCAGCTGCCAGCGGCCTACCGCTGATCGAGGTCTATCGTATCGTGGAACGTGAAACCGTAGTAAAACAATGAAGATCGCAACCCTTGAGAGCGAAATTGGCAGGCTGCTCTCCGAGAGAGCCATGACAGTTGCGGTCGCGGAATCGTGCAGCGGGGGGCTTCTCTCGAAACGGCTCACCGACGTTCCCGGAAGTTCAGACTACTTTCTGGCAGGTGTAGTTTCCTACTCCAATGCTTCAAAAAGTCGGTTTCTGGGTGTCCCGCTTGACATGCTTGAGCTGCATGGGGCAGTGAGCGCCGAGGTGGCGGCTGCAATGGCCGAAGGGGTCCGTTCCGCAGCAGTCAGCGATCTGGGTCTTGCAGTGACCGGTATCGCCGGACCAGCGGGAGGCACTCTCGAGAAACCGGTCGGGACGGTATTCCTTGCGCTGGCAGACAGTAGCGGCAGTCAGACAAAGCAGCTACGCCTTTCCGGCAGCCGTGCACAGATTCGCGAAATCACGGTATCTGACAGCCTGGCCTGGCTTCGCCGCCATCTTGCCGGAATTGCGCCTGCCGGGGAGGGGGGACTGCCATGACCCCGATACGCATGGAACTGCTCATGCAGTTTCTCTGCTGGGGGTGTGGAGCCCTCTGCGGACTAATGCTGGCCTTTGTTTCAGGCGCCTGGTCGGGAAAGGAGTTCCTCTTCTGGCCTGCATTCATGCTTTATGCGACTCTATTTGTTATTCAGCAGTACATGACCAGAAAAGGGCGTGCCATAGTACTGAAGGAAGAGGCAGAAACAGTGGAGCAGATGTTGGAGATGCAGCGCGAAGTCGACAAGACTGCCCGCCGCTACAAATGCCTTTTGGAAGGCGCAGGCAATGCCATCTTCGTTTTTAACGCCGAAAACAGCAGGCTTCAGGAGGTCAACCGCAAAGGATCGGAACTTTTCGGATACAGCAAGGAAGAGATGCTGGCCCTTGCGGGAAAGGATCTGACTCCGGCTTTTGAGCGACGTCGCTTCAGCGACCTGGTTCGACGAGTCAAGCGCCGGGGACGGGGGAGAGCGGAATCCCTGACCTTTCGCGGGAAGAACGGCAATGCGTTTCTGGGTGAGGTGGAGGCACGCCTTATTGACTTGGGAGACGAAAAGGTGGTCCACGTTACGGTCCGTGACACCACCTATAAAAACCAGGTGGAAAAGGAGATCAAACAACGCAACCGCGAACTTTCCATCCTCAATACCATTATTGCCCGCGCCAATGAGAGCCTGCAGCTCGACACGGTTCTGGATAACGTCCTGAGCGAATCTCTGGAGGCTTTTGGTGCAGAAGCCGGTATGATAAGCCTTATTCAGGGGGACGGAAACGCTATGTCTCTTGCTGTCCATCGTAATTTGCAGGAGGCGCTGATACAGGAGATCGGCCGTCACAACTGCCCCTCCCTTGAGAGATACTGCAGTCATACCCTTCCCACCACACAGCAGAAGTCCTGCCTTCTTGCGCAGGCTGCCGGCAGCTCAGAATGGTGCTTTATTGCCGGCCAGCCTCTCTTCGCCAATCAGAAGGTGATAGGGGTCCTCCACATCCTTTCACGGACAGAGCGTACCTGCACCCAGGAGGATATCCGCTTTTTCACAACCATAGGGCATCAGATAGGGATGGTTATTGAGCATGCGCGTGTTTTCGCAGAGCTCTCATGGAAGACAGACGAACTGCTCCGTTCCTATACTCTCCTGGAAAAGAGCAGCCACCAGCTTGCAATCTCCCAGAAACGCCTGAATATGAATCTTGCCCTGGTGGAGCGGGCAAACAAAGACCTGGAGAGACTGGACAGGATGAAGACACATTTTCTCGGGATAGTCTCGCACGAATTCCGAACCCCTCTCACCAGCATAATGGGGGGTACGCAATTCCTCCTCTCAAGCCGTAAAGAGTGGTCGGAAGAAGAGCAGCGCCTGCTCTCGATAGTCCACGAAGGCGGAACCCGTCTGAATGACATTGTCTCCAACCTTTTGAAGGTGGCCCGTCTGGAGTCCAAGTCATTCTCCCTGAGCAAGTCCCCGATCAGCCTTGGAGAGTTGCTCAGGGATCTGCAGAAGCACTTTCTCCCCTTATTGGATGAACGCAGCCAGCAGCTGATCTTCAGCGATATGGAGATAATCCCATACATCAATGCCGACCAGGAGTATCTGGAGGAGATCTTCATCCAACTCATAGAAAACGCAATAAAGTTCTCCCGCGATGGAGGTGAGATCTTCATAACGGCGCAGTTGGTAGACGGCTCCATGCTGGAACAGAAGCGGAACATCCTGGCCCTCTTCAACGAAAATTTCCTTGATCACATCGGTTCCACAAACTTCATCCAGGTTGAAATCCGGGACAGCGGGATCGGTATCGACGAGGACGATCATCTGCATATCTTCGATAAATTCTATGGTGCGGGGGACATCAGGCACCACTCCAGCGGCAAGAGCAAGTTCCAGGGGAAAGGACCGGGGCTTGGTCTTCCCATAGTCAAGGGGATGGTGGAGGCCCATGGGGGAATGGTCTGGGTTGAGAGCCCATGCCAGGACTCCGATGGTCAACCCGGCAGCTCTTTTCTCGTCCTTATCCCGACGGAAGAGGCTCAATTGCAACCCACCTTGCCCTTTATGCAAAAAAGACCGGATCTTGATCCGCCGGACAGCCTGAATCCGCTGCTGCTCCAATAAACAGCGTTGTTGAGATGCCAAAGAGAGCTTGAAAAACCGGCAGGATTTGTGCTATCAGTCCTGACACTCTTATACAGCTACCGCAGCCAAATCCAAGGGAGAACAATTGATGAGCGACCGCGAAAAGGCAATAGACCTGGCACTCAGCCAGATAGAGAAGCAGTTCGGCAAGGGAGCGATCATGAGGCTCGGAAACGATGAGCCACTGCCGGATGTTGCCGCAATATCCACAGGTGCACTGTCGCTGGACATTGCTCTCGGCGTTGGCGGTGTCCCTCGTGGGCGCGTTGTCGAGATTTTCGGCCCTGAATCATCAGGCAAGACAACACTGGCACTGCATATCGTTGCCGAGGCCCAGAAGCTGGGTGGTATCGCAGCATTCATCGATGCAGAACATGCCCTGGACATAGGCTATGCCAGAAAACTCGGGGTAAGGACCGATGATCTGCTGGTCTCACAGCCTGACACCGGCGAACAGGCGCTTGAAATCACCGAAATGCTGGTGAGAAGCGGTGCCATCGACGTTCTTGTGATCGACTCGGTGGCAGCCCTTGTCCCAAAAGCCGAGATAGAAGGGGATATGGGAGACTCCCACATGGGGTTGCAGGCCCGTCTCATGTCCCAGGCCCTGCGGAAGTTGACCGGAATTATCAGTAAGTCGAATTGCTGCGTTATCTTCATTAACCAGATCCGTATGAAGATAGGCGTAATGTTCGGTAACCCTGAGACCACTACCGGGGGCAACGCCCTGAAATTCTATGCCTCGGTACGGATGGACATCCGTAAGATCGCCGCCCTGAAAAAGGGGGACGAGGTGATAGGATCACGCACAAGGGTCAAGGTAGTGAAGAACAAGGTTGCTTCTCCGTTCAAAGAGGTTGAATTTGACATCCTCTATGGTGAAGGAATCTCTCGCGAGGGGGACGTCCTTGACTTGGCAGTTGACCGTAATATTGTTGAGAAGAGCGGGGCGTGGTACTCATATGGCAAGGAACGGATCGGTCAGGGACGCGAAAATGCCAGGGTCTATCTTCGGGAGCACCCGGAAGCCCTTGCAGAAATCGAGTCGTCCCTGCGTGCACTGATAGCTAAGTAGCGGGAGATGACATGAACCTCAACGAAATTCTTGCGACTGCAGTCAAGGCACGGGGATCCGACATCCACTTCAAGGGTGGACAGCCCCCCATTGTAAGGATTGACGGCAAGCTGCACCCTATACCCAATGCCCCGCGACTGACGCCGGATAACATTGCCGAACTCTCTGCCGGCATCATGAACGAGCGCCAGAAGATGCAGTTTGCACAGCATTCAGAAGCCGACCTTGCCTACGGTGTTCCGGGGCTCGGCCGATTCCGCGTAAGCGTCTATTCGCAGCGAGGCTCAACGGCCATGGTCTTTCGCTCCATACCCTTCAGCATCCCTTCCCTGGATGCCCTGAACCTGCCCCCTGTACTGAAAAAGATCGCCTGCGAGGAGCGAGGCCTGATCCTGGTTACCGGCACCACCGGCAGCGGCAAGTCCTCTACTCTGGCGGCCATGATCGATTACATAAACGATCATCGGACATCCAATGTCATTACCATCGAGGATCCTGTTGAATTTCTGCACCGGGACAAAAAAAGCATCATCAGCCAGCGGGAGGTCGGATTCGATACCTCCTCATTCGCAACCGCCCTGAAGAGTTCTCTCCGCCAGGATCCTGACGTCATACTCGTCGGCGAGATGCGCGACCTCGAAACCATCGAGACTGCAATGTCCGCTGCAGAAACAGGGCATCTGGTAATGTCTACCCTTCACACCCTTGATGCAACAGAGACCGTAAACCGGATCATATCGGTATTCCCTGCCTACCACCAGCGACAGGTAAGGACACAACTCTCATCCGTCATAAAGGCGGTTATTTCCCAGCGACTGGTGCCGAGGGCCGACGGCAAGGGGCGGGTGCCGGCCGTTGAGGTGTTGCTGGGGACTGCCAGAATTCGCGAATGCATCGACGACGAGTTAAAGACCAAGCAGATCCCCGATGCAATCGCCCAAGGTGTTATCTCCTACGGGATGCAGACCTTTGACCAGTCACTCATGCAGCTCTATACCAGCAAGCTGATCTCTTACGAAGAGGCGATGCGTCAGTCATCAAACCCTGACGATTTTGCCCTCAAGGTCTCCGGGGTCTCCTCAACCTCCAATGCAAGCTGGGACGAGTTTACCAAGGAGCAGACTCAAGAAGAGCCGATGGGCGAGGATGGGAAGATCAAGATAGAGAAGTTCTGATGGATCAGGCGGTGAAGGTTCGCGACTGTGCATTGCGTCTGCTTGCACGCCGGGATCACAGTGCGGCGGAACTGAAAAGGAAGCTCGTCCAACGGGGTTTTTCATCCGACTGCTGCGAAGTAATTATCACTTGGCTTGTTGAAATGGGGTATCTTGACGACCGTCGTTTTGCAGAGAGATGGGCAGAGGCTGCCCTGAAAACCGGTCGTTGCTTCGGGCTTCGTCTCAGGCTTGAACTGCAACAGCGGGGGGTTGTCGCGGGCCTGGCTGCAGACGTGGTCGAAGAGCTGACCAAAGACCACAATGAATCGCTTTCCCTCCGAGCCCTGTCGGAACACCGATTTCCGGGCTTTGACCCGCACACAGCAACGGATAAGGAAAAGAGACGGATATTCGGTTTTCTCCAGAGACGCGGTTTTTCGGCCAATGCAATCATGGCCTTCTTTCGAGGTGCAACAGATGAGTAGAAAGATTGCTCTGTTTCACGTCTAAGGTTCACATATCACATTATTGAGGTTTACCAATGACAGGCAAAGAGCTCAGAGCCCGCTTCCTAACATTTTTCCGTGATCGCGGGCATACGGTTGTTCCAAGTTCAGGGCTGATTCCCCACAATGATCCGACGCTTCTCTTTACCAATGCCGGGATGAACCAGTTCAAGGACTGCTTCCTGGGAATTGAAAAACGAGAGTACGTTCGCGCATGCAGCTCGCAGAAGTGCGTGCGGGCAGGCGGCAAACACAACGATCTGGAAAATGTGGGGCGGACAGCACGGCATCATACCTTTTTCGAGATGCTGGGAAACTTCTCCTTTGGCGATTACTTCAAGAAAGAGGCAATCTCCTATGCCTGGGAGTTTTTGACCCAGGAGCTGAAGCTGGACAAGAACCGCCTCTATGTAACCGTCTATACGGACGACGAGGAAGCGGCAGAGATCTGGCACCGGCAGGAGGGGGTTCCCATGGAGCGGATCTACCGCTTCGGCGAGAAGGACAACTTCTGGTCCATGGGCGACACCGGCCCCTGCGGCCCCTGCACCGAGATATTCTGGGATAACGGCCCGGAAGTGGGGTGCGGCAAGCTTGACTGTGCGGTTGGCTGTGACTGTGACCGCTATATGGAAATCTGGAACAACGTCTTCATGCAGTTCGATCGATCTGCCGACGGCACCCTGACACCGCTACCCAAGCCCGCGGTGGACACCGGCATGGGGCTGGAGCGGATCTCCACAGTAATGCAGGGGGTGAAGTCCAACTACGACAACGATCTGCTCCAGGGGATCATCAGGTACGTTGAAAAGCTCTCCGGCAAGAGCTACGGCAAAGATGAAAAGGATAGCGTTTCCATGCGGGTGATTGCCGACCATGCACGGGCAGTCACCTTCCTGATCTGTGACGGGGTGCTCCCTTCCAACGAGGGGCGCGGCTATGTCCTGAGGCGTATCATGCGGCGGGCAGCCCGGCACGCCAAGATGCTCGGTTTTGCACAGCCGGTCCTCTATCGGACGGTCGATGCAGTCAATGGCTTGCTTGGAGATGCATTCCCAGAGCTTCTGGAGCGTGAGGAGTACGTAAAAAAGGTTATACGGGCGGAGGAGGAGCGCTTTGCAGAGACCCTTGACCGGGGGCTTGCCATACTCAACGACGAGGTCGCTGCACTGAAAAAGGCCGGCGAGCTGGTCGTGCCGGGCGAAACCATCTTTCGTCTTTACGATACCTTTGGTTTCCCAATGGACCTCACCGCAGATATAGTCGCTGCTGAGGGCTTCTCACTTGACGAGGCCGGCTTTGAGGCATGCATGGATCGACAGCGGGAGCAGGCTCGCGAGCATTGGAAAGGTTCCGGAGAAGAAGGGATTGCCTCTATCCACAAAACTCTGCATAACCAGGGGCTCCGAACCCGCTTTGTCGGGTACGACGAGAAAACCGCCTATGGGACGGTCATCGCCCTCATCAAGGATGGTCAGACTCTGACTGAGGCGTCTGCCGGTGACGAGGTTGAAGTCATAACTGATACTACGCCGTTCTACGGGGAGTCAGGCGGCCAGTCCGGAGACACCGGCACCATATCCACCGGCTCAGCCCACCTGATTGTTAAATCAAGCAGCAAGCCGTTCCCTGACCTGACTGTCCACCGCGCAGTAATAACGGAAGGGACTCTCCGGCATGGTGATGCTGCAGACCTTAAGGTGGGGCTCCGTGAGAGGAGTTCCACAGCCCGCAACCACACTGCCACGCATCTACTCCAGTCGGCGCTACGCCAGGTCCTGGGAGACCATGTCAAGCAGTCCGGCTCACTGGTCAATGCTGACCGGCTCAGGTTCGATTTCACCCACTTTTCAGCCATGACCGACGAGGAGATTGCGCGGGTCGAAGAGCTGGTGAACGGTTTTATTATGGAGAATACGGATGTCATCTCCCGGGAGATGAGCGTGACAGAGGCCATGGGGAGTGGTGCCACCGCGCTTTTCGGTGAGAAGTATGGCGACATGGTCCGTGTTGTCAGGGTAGGCGAAGTAAGCATGGAGCTCTGTGGCGGGACGCATGTCCGTGCAGCCGGCGATATCGGAATGTTCAAGATTGTCAGCGAGGCCGGGATTGCTGCAGGGGTTCGCCGAATCGAGGCACTGACGGGGAACGGCTCGATCCGCTACGTACAGGAGCTTGAGGAGGGGCAACGCCGAATAGCGTCACTGCTCAAGTCTGAAGGCTCGGACCCGACGGAAAAGCTCGAGAAGCTCCTCCTGCGCCAGAGAGAGATGCAGCGTGAGATAGACCTCCTTCAGGGAAAGCTGAACGCATCCAAATCAGCCGATCTTATGGCCGGAGTGAGAGAGGTAGCCGGGGTAAAGCTGCTGGCTGTCCAGGTCGCAATAAATGATCCCAAGGGGCTTCGTGAGCTTGCAGATACCCTGAAGGACAGGCTCGGCTCCGGAATCGTGGTTCTCGGTGCCGCAACCGACGGAAAGGCGCATCTCCTTGTCGCAGTAACCAAAGACCTGTCAGGGCGTTTCAAGGCAGGTGACCTGATCCGTCAACTGGCACCGATTGTTGGGGGAAGTGGCGGGGGCAAGCCGGAATTGGCGCAGGCAGGGGGGAGCATGCCGGAAAAGCTACCTGAAGCCATTGAAAAGGTAGCTGACCTGATCGTCTGATGTAATATATGGAAGGCAAAACAGAGAGGCCCCATGGCACCCCCTCCCCACACCGGCGACCAACCGGCTAAAACCATCCTCATAGTCGATGACGAGCCAATCATACGCGATCTCTGTAGCAGGGCGCTCAAGGGATACCGGGTGCTTGTCGCTGCAGATGGCGATGAGGCGCTCGTTCTCTTTGAAAAGGGGGGTGTTGACGTTATTCTCTCGGATGTGATGATGCCGCGAATGAACGGTATCGAACTCCTCAAGCGCATCAAGGAAATTGATCCGACCTCTGTGGTGCTCATTATGACCGGGTTTGCAGAAAAGGATGTCATCCTCAATGCTCTGAAAGCTGACGCCGACGACTTTATTGCCAAGCCTCTCAACCTGCTTCAGCTGAAGACGGCTGTGGACAAGGCACTGGTGAAAAAGGAGCTCAAGGGGGAGGTCGCAAGTCTCCGAAATCTTGACCGGCTCAAAACCAATTTCCTTTCCCTCGTTTCCCACAAATTTCGCACCCCCATTACCGCTATTTCTCTCTTTCTCCAGAATCTGGCAAACGGTCTGTACGATCCTGGAGATGACTCCAGTCGTGAGAACGTGAAAATGATCTACAACGAGGCCTGTTATCTGGAGCGGCTTGTTGCAGAACTGCTAACCTTCAGCAAGGTCATGGTAAACGGCGAGAGTCTGAGGATTGAATATTGCGACATAAAGACTCTCATCATGCAGGCCATCACCGAATCAAAGGGGGTGCTCGGTAAAGGGGAGCTGCTGACCAATCTCGATCTTGACCAGTTGCCTCCCATTGCTGTTGATCGGGAAAAAATCGGCTTTGCTTTCCGTCAGGTAATCGAAAACGCATACAAGTTCTCAGGAGAAAACAGTGCTGTTACCGTCTCGGTCAGGCAGGCCGACAGCCGGATTGTCATCCAGGTAAGCGACACCGGGGTCGGAATAGCTCGTGAAGACCTTCCCAAGGTCTTTGAAAAGTTCTACCAGGTTGATCCCTCTCAAACCGGCCAGGTGCGAGGCTTCGGCCTCGGTCTTTACTATGCCAGGGAATTCATACGCCTTCACGGCGGGACTATAAGCATAGAGAGCGAACAGGAAAAGGGGACCAAGGTCGTCATCAGCATCCCTGCCACGCAAAGCTGAAAACAGCCGGTATTGGCCCGGCTAACCCCTCCCAAGGCCCTCTTTCAGGTTGATAATTCGCACTATTCTGCTATAGTAGCGCATTCTTATCAGGCATTCTTTTCCCTTACGGAGCCTTCATGCAGCACCTTATCGAAAAAGCCAATAACCTTATGGAGGCACTTCCCTACATCAGGCGTTTCTCCGGCAAGACCATCGTTATAAAATACGGTGGGCATGCCATGGCGGATGAGGCGCTCAAGGAGTCGTTCGCCCTTGACGTGATCCTCCTCAAATCCCTCGGCATCAATGTCGTCGTGGTCCATGGCGGGGGTCCGCAGATCAACGAGACCCTCAAGCGCTACGGTATCGTTTCCGAGTTCGTGAAGGGGATGCGCGTTACCGACGCCCAGACCATGTCGGTAGTGGAGATGGTGTTGACCGGCCAAGTCAACAAGGAAGTCGTCGGTTATCTTAACCAGCATGGAGGCCGGGCGGTCGGACTCTCCGGCAAGGACGGTACACTGCTGTTATGCGAGAAACTCCTGCAGGAGGTAAAAGGAGCTGACGGTTCAGTTGAAATGGTTGACATCGGATACGTGGGAAATGTGGTCAAGGTCAATCAGGAGCTGATCCAGACCCTTGAGCATGGGAAATTCCTGCCGGTTATCGCTCCTGTGGGGGTTGGTGTGAACGGCGAGAGTTACAATATAAATGCCGACCTTGTGGCCGGACGTGTGGCAGGGGCGCTCAAAGCTGAAAAATTGATGCTTCTCACCGATGTGGAAGGGGTCAAAGACAAGGAGGGCAAGCTGCTGACGAGCATAGCCCTGGCCGATGTACCGCGTCTTGTGGATGACGGCACCATCTCCGGAGGAATGATCCCCAAGGTCGAGTGTTGCGTCGATGCTTTGAAGGAAGGCGTAAAGAAGGCCCACATAATAGACGGCAGGGTGTTGCATGCGGTGTTGCTGGAGATATTCACCGATGTTGGCATAGGAACGGAGATAAAAAATTGAATTCAGCGCAGTGGATCGAGAAATCAGACAGGTACATCATGAAGACCTATGGCCGCTATCCGATAGTCCCTGTAAAGGGTGAAGGGTGCGTGGTCTGGGATGCCGACGGCAAGCGCTACCTTGATTTCCTTGCCGGCGTTGCGGTGAATAACCTGGGGCATTGCCATCCTAGAGTCGTTAAGGCCATTCAGGAACAGGCAGCGACCCTGATCCACTGCTCGAACTACTACCAGATTCCGCAGCAGATCGAACTTGCTGAGCTTCTCTGCAGTCATTCCTTTGCAGACAAGGCGTTCTTCTGTAACAGCGGGGCAGAAGCTAACGAAGCAGCCATCAAGCTGGCCCGGAAATACAGCCTCGATAACTTCGGACCTGAACGTTACGAAATCATAACAGCCACCGACTCCTTTCACGGACGGACCATGGCAACCGTTTCAGCAACAGGCCAGGAAAAAGTGCAGAAATTTTTTGATCCGCTGCTGCACGGGTTCAAACATATTCCCTTCAATGACGCTGCTGCACTCAAGGCCGCAGTTACACCAAACACCTGCGCGGTCATGCTTGAGCCGATCCAGGGGGAGGGTGGCGTCAATATCCCTTCTACCGGGTATTTCCAGGCAGTACGGAAAATCTGCGACGAACACAAGCTGCTCCTGATTTTTGACGAGGTGCAGGTCGGGATGGGACGGACCGGCAGTATGTTTGCCTACGAGCATTTCGACGTTGTCCCTGACGTCATAACCCTTGCCAAGGCCCTTGCAGGCGGGGCTCCCATCGGCGCCATGCTGGCAAAGGACCAGTATGCCGCCGCCTTTACCCCCGGTACCCACGGCTCCACCTTCGGCGGCAATCCGCTGGTAACTGCTGCGGCGATTGCAACGGTAAGGACTCTGCTTGAAGATGGCCTGCTCAACCGAGCCCAGGAGATGGGCGAGTATCTTCTGGGTGAACTTGAGGGGTTGAAGAAGAGGTTCCCGGTTGTCATCGATGTTCGCGGAATCGGCCTGATGATCGGCATGGGGCTCTCCATTCCTGCCGCAGAGATAGTTAAGAAAGGGCACGAGCAAGGGCTGCTCCTCAACGTTACCCATGACACGGTACTCCGTTTCGTGCCGCCCTTGGTGGTTACCAAGCAGGAGGTGAACGAGATGATCGTGATCCTTGCGGGGATACTTGAGGAGGCTCAGGCATGACACGCCATTTTCTGGCTCTTAGCCAGTACTCAAAGAGCGAGCTTGATGCACTTTTCGCCTTGGCTGCGGAACTGAAGTTAAAGCAGAAGCAGGGGATAGAGCATCACCTGCTCAAGGGGAAGAGTGTTGCGCTTATATTCGAGAAGTCTTCCACACGAACACGCATCTCTTTTGAAGTCGGCGTCTACCAGCTTGGCGCTCAGCCGCTCTTCATCTCGTCTGGGACTTCCCAGATGGGACGCGGCGAACCGATCAAGGATACGGCACGAGTCATGGCCCGCTACTGCGACGGGGTCATGATCCGTACCTATGGCCAGGAGATAGTGGACGAATTTGCGAGATACTCTGATGTGCCGGTTATAAACGGACTTACCGACAAATTTCACCCCTGCCAGATCATGGCCGACATCTTCACGGTCGTCGAGCATAAGGGGATGTACGACGGGCTGACTTACGCTTGGGTAGGGGACGGCAACAACATGGCCAACACCTGGATCGAGGCAGCAGCCATCTTCGGATTCGAGCTTAGGCTCGCCTGCCCCAAGGGGTATGAACCTGATGCCGGGGTGATGACATGGGCGCGGGAAAAGGGTGCAAAGCTCCTCCTCACCACCGATCCAAAAGAGGCGGTTGCAGGCGCAGACGTGCTGAACACTGATGTATGGGCCAGCATGGGACAGGAAGCGGAGCAGAAGGAGCGGGAAAAGGCGTTTGCCGGCTACTGCCTGGATGAGGTGCTGCTTGCTATGGCAAAGCCGGATTGCCTGGTACTTCATTGCCTCCCGGCGCACCGCGGCGAGGAGATCAGCGACAGCGTCATCGAAGGGCCGCGCTCCGTGGTCTGGGACGAGGCAGAGAACCGGCTGCACGTACAAAAGGCGATAATGGCAACGCTGATGGGGGGCACAAAATGATGAAGCCTGTTTATCTTGACGTGTAAAATGAAAGCCCTTAAATACCTGGACGATGAACTAGTAATACGCAGAGGCATAGATGCACTGGTCAAGGAGTTGGGATCGGTCGAAGCAACGCGTTTCCTCTCCTTCCCAAAAGAGAAGCGGATAGAAAGCGTGAAACGACATCGGGAGTGGCAAAGCCGGCTGGATAAAGAAGCTTTTTTTGCTGAAATTTTTTCTTCTTAACAATGCACATCTGCATTTGAATGAAGCAAAGAAGGACAAAATTTGAAGGTTGTTGATATTAAAAATAGAAGACCAATATTTGCAAAAAAGCTGGAATTGTTGGGGCAGAGCCTTGATTTCAAGGGATTTATTGACTTGTTGTGCGAATGTCTTCAAGGCAATAAACTTGATGTTACCGAATTGCAAACCTTCTGGCAGCGGAACAAAGATTCGCTAATTTCAACGGACTATCTACTGGAATCGTTGCCTCTTCTGTGCAGAGTTCAAATTACATATCCTCTGTCGCGTTGTACGGATGAAAAAATTTCACCGCAGGCTTTGGAGGCTGGCTGGCAGTTTATTGAAGTATCCCGGGAAAGGGAGCATTCCCGCGAGCCTTTTCGTGAAAAGTATTCCTGGTTTTACCCGTCTCTCTGGATTGCACCTCTTCTGGAAGCGTCTTATCCGGCAGAAATCGATCCTGGGCGCATGATAGCAAAGTATATTCAGGTACTTTTCCCGGAAGAAAATGAATACCAGGATTCCGATTTAAGACAGATCACGGACAATAGGCTTGAGTTGACGTATGCTACGCCAGCCTGGTTACTGCTTAATGATTTGGCCTGCTGGGTGGGGGAGTGCTCAACCGGTGCAGAACGTCAACGACTCTGTTTTGCTGAATGTCTTCTTGACCTGCTTGACCCTAGAAATCGTAGCGAGAGAGGTTCTAAGATTACACTAGCCGAGAAACTGCTGTTGCTGCACCATGCACCGAATGAACTGTTTCATGCCTGGATGTGGGGATGTTTTCTCGCGAGCGATGAATACGGCAGTTATGCCGCAAAGCTTTCTACGGCCGATCTCAAGGCTGCTCTCCTTACGCTGGCGTTCGGGACGGGAGAGCAACCTTTAGCACTGAGTCTGGCATTCGGTCAACTGGCAGATGCATCTGCGGTTAAGTTCTTAACCAAGAAAGAAGGAAAGTGCTTGTCATGGCAAGCATTTTATAGCTTGCTATATCGTGTTAAGGCGGATGATGTACAGCTTGACGCGGAATGTCGCCAATTGCTACAGGCTTTAATGGGGGCACTTACCAATTTCAGACGTACATTCCTCGGGGGGATTTCTCCGGTAGTGCGGGATGTGCTTTGGGGCTTCAGTCAGTTTATCTTTGTTATTGGCACTGACAAGGCTGATCTACTGCAACTGCTGGCTGATGGAGATTTGGATTGTACGTTCCTCGATCTCATTTACGATGAAAATAGCGGTATGTCTGAAGAGCGCCATGCTTCCTACTATGCGCAGGCTGAATTCTATAACAACCGACAAGAAATCTATTTGCAACTGTTTGCCCAGGCTCATGCTGAAGGCCTCTATGAGCTAGGGACATCTTTGCTTTCGCTATACTTGTTTTACCGTGCTGTATATATGAAAGGCCGCTTGAATTTCTCTTCTGAGATGGTCGAAGCGATCAATAAGGCTCTTGTATTGCCCGGGGCAAGGACACTGCGACATACACTGAAATTTGCAGTTGAAAGTGTTGAGAGATATTTCTCTGCTGATCCTATTGCTAATTGCTCGGCCTTGATACTGCGGCAGTTTCTTCCCCAGGGGGCTGTTTTTAAGGTGTTGCCCGGCGGAGTCGGGCAGGAAGGGGCGATATCTCGCGGGGGCAATGAAGTCGAGTCTTTTTTAGTGGCTGAGTTGGGAGAGTCTCGATGGGGAAAATTGTCGGAAAATTCCCGATCATGTCTTGTTTCAGCAGAACTCCAATGGAAGCTCAACGCCCATGAGTTCGGCTTCGGAATCAAGGACTGGAGTGGACTCATAACAACTTACTGCAAGGCAATCGAAGGTGAACTTGTAGATCGTTTGAGCGATTTCTTTGATAGCAACGAATATGAATCATACCTTGCAGACAAAAATTTGAAGCGACCGACTAAAGCTACAGCCGGATGGCTATTGAAAGAGCTGCGCTCATTCGAGCATTTGCCGGAAAATTTACAGGAACTGCTGAATAATTCCAGAATACATATTGCCTGTGATAAAGATATTGTGAATCGCCTATATGATGTGGTTCAAAACTATCGGAATATCTCAGCCCACCATAGTGCTGTTTCTATGAAACAGTTTGCTGATTTCAAGGAAAAGATGTTCCAAAGCGGGCTGTTACATCGGTTTATTGATGCGTTTGCTTGAGTTCCCAAATGAAACCACTTACCGAGATCAAAGAGATTATTGCCGCGCATAAGCCGGAACTGGCCGAGAAATTTGGCGTTTCAGAGATAGGCATTTTTGGCTCGGTGGTGCGGGGCGAGGCGCGGGATGACAGCGATTTGGACATCCTGGTGGAGTTTGACCGGCCAATCAGCCTGTTCGGTTTTATTGATCTGGAATACCATCTTAAGGAATTGCTTGATGCTGTGAAGGTTGACCTGGTGCAGAAATCGGGGTTGAAAAAATACATTGGAATGCGAGTGTTGCGGGAGGTTCAGTATGTCTGAACAGCGAGACCTCCGCGATTACCTCGAAGATATGAATGACATGCTGGTCAAACTGCAAGAATTCGTTGTCGGGATGACCTTTGAAGAATTCAGGGATGATACCAAGACGGTATTTGCGGTGATTCGTGCGTTTGAGGTGCTGGGTGAAGCGGCGAAGCATATTCCGCAGGCTTATCGGGATCAGCATCCTGGTATCCCCTGGCAAAAGGTAGCTGCATTACGCAATAAACTGATCCATGAATATTTTGCCATAAACCTGGATGTCGTCTGGAATACCATCCAGAAAGATGTGCCAGAGTTGCAGATACTGCTTTCCCCTGTCGTCAAAGAATGCTTTGAAAACTATCACGTATAAAGGAGAACTCTATGGCAAAACCGAAGCAGGAAGTGAAAAAGATAGTCCTCGCCTATTCAGGCGGGCTCGATACCTCGATTATCCTCAAATGGCTGAAAAACGAGTATGGCTGCGAAGTCATAACCTTTTCCGCTGACCTGGGCCAGGGAGACGAGCTTGATCCTGTTCGCGACAAGGCATTTGCAACCGGTGCGGACAAGGTTTATATAGACGATTTGAAGGAAGAGTTCGTCAAGGACTTTGTTTACCCGATGTTTCGCGCCAACGCAATCTACGAGGGGCATTACCTGCTCGGCACCTCAATCGCCAGGCCGCTGATCGCAAAGCGGCAGATGGAGATTGCAAAGATCGAGGGGGCTGATGCTGTCTCCCACGGCGCCACCGGCAAGGGGAACGATCAGGTTCGTTTCGAGCTGGCCTACTATCACTACAATCCGGCCATCACTGTAATCGCCCCCTGGCGCGACTGGAAACTTAACAGCCGTCAGGCACTCATCGCTTATGCCAAGAAAAACGATATCCCGATTCCGATCACCAAGAAACGCCCATGGTCAAGCGACCGTAACCTCCTCCACATCTCCTTTGAAGGTGGGATTCTTGAGGATACCTGGGCTGAGCCGCCTGAGAACATGTATGTGCTGACCAAGTCGCCGGAAAAGGCTCCGAACAAGCCACAGTTTGTTGAAGTAGAGTTCAAAAACGGCAACGCTGTGGCTGTTGACGGGGAGAAGATGAGC
>JAYSLX010000105.1:0-13558 GCA_043725245.1 Geobacteraceae bacterium
AGGTGTAGTGTTATAAGGCAATACAGAGAATGCATTATAACATATCTATACGTAATTGCTTAGCTTTTTATACAACAAGGCTTAAGTCAATGACATTGACTATAAACGACAAACTCGGTCCGGAACTAAAATGAAAAATCACTTCAGGCCCCGCACAGTTTACGTTGCAGCATCTTATTCAGCTCCGGTTGGCCGATACAACGGTCGGGAGCGCGAGTTGCTCAGTTTTCTCGGCCTTGCGGAAAAGGCCGGTGCTGTCTTTATCGAGAGTTCCGTAAGGCGTAAAGAGATCGAAGCAGTGGTGGTAGGGTGCCAGAATCCGGTTGCCTTCTCCGGGGTCGATAACACCGCCTCCAAGGTTGCGGGGGTGCTTGGGGTTTCCGGAAGCAAGTCGGTGCTGATTGATACGGCCTCTTCTTCAGGTGCCTCGGCACTGGAGAACGCCTACCTTATGGTTGCATCCGGCAGTTGCGATCATGTACTGGCCTTGGGTATACAGAAAATGAGCGACGTCGGAACCCTGGATGCGACTCGCATTGTTGCTGGGGTCATCGACCGGGACGAAGCAGAGTTCGGCCTGACCATGCCGGCCTGCGGGGCTCTCGTGGCACGAGCGCTCATGGAGCGGCTCGGTCTGTCCTTTGAGGAGTGGTCGGCGTTCTCTGCGATGCTGACCGAGCGGGCACACCGGTATGCCGGTCGAAATGAAGATGCTCATCTGAATTTTCAAATACCTGTTGCCGAATACTACAAACAGATCAAGAACGGCAAGAATTACCTTTACTGGTGGCCTCTCAGGTACCACGATTTCTGCCCCATGTCCGATGGCGTGGCAGCCGTCATCCTTACCTCCCGGCCTCAAGAGGTACTGGTTGCAGGGGTTGGAAGCGCCACGGATATACCGACCATTGCAGACCGGAACTTTTACCACTCTTTTCCGGCCACGGTGCGTGCAGCCGCCGAGACATACGGGATGGCCGGGATCAAGGATATCAGGCAGTTTGCCGGCAAGCTCCATGTAAACATGCACGACCCGTTCAACGGCTTCGGCCCAATCAACATGGTTGATTTGGGGATAGTGCCGCGCAACCGTTTACTCGATGCTCTGCTGGACGATACGTTGACCGGTGATCGGGGAGCATTCCCTACGAACCTCACCGGCGGACTCAAGGGACGCGGACATCCTCTGGGTGCTACAGGTATGATACAGGTGGTGGAGAACCATCGGTTGATCCTGGAGCAGGGGTTCAGAGCCGGGCTTTCACACTCCATAGGCGGGCCGATCAACAACAACGTGGTGATTCTGCTGGAGCGATCCGACGACTACCATCAACGTTTACCGCTGCCGTTTCGACCCTGGGGACTCCCCTCCCTCGGGAGGCTCAAGCCGAAGGATGTTTCGGTGGAATCTCTTCTGGCAAGCGAGCAGGCGGTAGAGGGAGCATTTGTCAGCGCCACGACACGCTTTGATCACCAGAGCGGACAACCGTCTGCAATAGTGTTGATAGTCTCCTGCCGGTATAATGGAGGAAGGTACAACTTTCTCTTTGGCATAGGCGGTGAGAATCATGCCGAGGTGAGTCGTCTTGTTCATGGGGACCGTGTAAGGCTGGAGAAATCCGTTGACGGAATACTGGTAAACCGGATGCCGGTCAGGCGGTTTTACGAGAGGACCATTGATGGCTTCACTGATTTGGCCGGTACGGGGTGGAAGAGGCTCACCGGTAAGGCTTAGTTTAAAAAATGCAGATTTGCAGGCAGTTAGAGACAATAAAATACAGATAAAGGAGATGCATCATGAAGATCGATGAAGTCAAGGAGATAGCCAAGGGATTGGGGATCAAACCCGGGAAGATGAAGAAGGTAGATCTGATCAGGGAGATCCAGAAGGCCGAGGGGAATGAGGATTGTTTCAACAGCGGCCAGGCCGCGGTCTGCGGACAGGATGGCTGCGCCTGGCGCGATGACTGCTGAATCTTCTTTGCATGCTTTTGTAAAAGCCCTTCCAGTTATCTGGGAGGGCTTTTTTTGGGCATAAAATGTTGGTTTGACGATATTTAAATTGCAATATATACTTACAATTATTACCCAACTATTGGGGGTTATTTATGGCGCAAAATGCTCGTAAACTGAATTTTATGATAGACAACGACATTGCCGACGAACTGGAAAAGTTAATCCCGTCAGGCCAGAGAAGCAGGGTAGTATCTCAGGCGATTGCCAATGAACTGGCATTACAACGCCGTAAAAACATTACCTCCAAGTTGTTGGAACTTCGATTGCTGATGCCAAAGATGGTCACTGAGAAGCTGCAGTCAGATTTGGCCGAAGATCGAAACAGGGGGTAACATGATTACCTCTAATCTTTATGTTCCTGATGCCTCGGTAATCCTGAAATGGGTGTTTGACACCCCGGAAGAAACAGACCGAGATGTCGCAATCGCTCTTTTGAATAGTTGGGTTGTGGGTGAATGTGATTTTGTGCTCCCTTCTCTCTGGTTGTATGAAGTCGGCAACATCATCGGCAGAAATATCCCCGACAAAGCAGCAATCGTAATGGAGTTGTTGATTGATTATCGAATTTCGGAAGCGCCGATAAACTCTTTGATTGCCAACCGAACCTTGGCAATCATGTCTGATTGTAGCGTGACGTTTTACGATGCCGTGTATCATGCAATTGCGCTTGAGCGCAGAGGAACGCTGGTTACGGCAGATGCTGCGTATATGAAAAAAGCGGGGAAATTGGGGAATGCGATTTTGTTGACTGATTTGGGATGACTCCATGGAAATAACGAATTTTGACAGCTATTCGACCTGAAGACACGTATCCGCGCAGCCGGGACACGGGCGGCGCTGGCGGTCAATAGCAAACTGATTTTACTCTACTGGCAGATCGGCCGCGACATTCTGGAGAGGCAAGAGCGAGAAGGATGGGGCGCCAAGGTTATTGAACATTTAGCAAGAGACCTGCGGGCCGAGTTTCCGGATATGAAGGGGTTTTCTCCTCGGAACCTGAAATATATGCGTAAATTCGCCGAGTCATGGAACGACGAAGAATTTGTGCAGCAGACTGCTGCACAAATTCCCTGGTTTCACAATTGTGGCAACAGCAAAAGCAATGTGCAAAATATGCACTTTGCAAATTTACACCAGCTCTATGAGGCATGAGTATGAGCTCTACTGACAATGCAGTCGTCCTGTACCAGACTCCGGATGGAGCAACCTCGCTTGCGGTGCATCTCGAAAAAGAGACCGTTTGGCTGACCCAGGCCCAAATGGTCGATCTGTTCAAGCGGGATGTTTCCGTTATTTCAAGGCACATCAGGAATGTTTTTGTCGAAGGTGAACTGGATGAGACGAGCAATTTGCAAAAAATGCAAATTGCTGGTTCCGCCAAGCCCGTAGTCTTCTACAGCCTTGACCTCATCATCTCCGTCGGCTACCGGGTCAAATCGCAACAGGGCGCCCAGTTCCGTATCTGGGCCACCAAAGTCCTGAAAAACCACATCGTCAAAGGGTACACGATCAACGAACAACGCTTCCGAGAGCAGGCAGAGAAGCTCACCGACATGCGCCGAACCGTGGAACTGCTGGCCCGTACCCTCGCCAATCAGGAATTGGTCAGCGATACCGGCAAGGACGTGCTGCGGGTTATCACCGACTACGCCTATGCCCTGGCACTTCTTGACCGCTACGACCACGGCACCCTGACTATTGAGGGAACGACCCGGCAGGCGCTGCATGTCATTGAGTACGAAGAGGCTATCGGGATTGTCGCCTCTATGAAAGGGGAGTTTGACGGGCTCTTCGGTAATGAGAAGGATCAGGGATTCAAGAGTGCTCTGGGGGCCATCTACCAGACCTTCGGCGGAGAGGAGCTCTACCCCAGTATCGAGGAGAAAGGGGCCAACCTCCTTTACTTCGTCGTCAAGAACCACGCCTTCAGCGACGGTAACAAGCGGATCGCCGCCGCCCTGTTCATCTACTTCCTCGGCATGAACGCTATTCTCTACCGTCCCGATGGCAGCAAACGCCTGGCCGACAACGCCCTGGTGGCCTTGACGCTCCTTATCGCCGAGAGTCGGCCCGAGGAGAAAGAGACCATCGTCAAGGTGATTGTGAATCTGATTAACCGGAAGAATGATTGAAAAAATATTCCAACTCGAACCTCCTCAGAAAAGCCCCATCAGCATTTTCCCCGCCACTAGAACCAGAAAGCAGGCAAATCCCTTTTTGAGAGTCTGCACCGGAATCCAGTGGGCCATTTTTGCCCCGAGCGGAGCAGTTAACATGCTCATCAGCGAAACGCCGAACAGCGCCGGCAGGTAGATGTAGCCGAGGCTGTGAGGGGGGAGGGTGGGCTCTCCCAGGCCGTTAAGGATGTAGCCCAGGGCTCCGGATATGGCGATCGGGAAGCCGATGGCAGCTGATGTCCCTATGGCGCTTCTTATCGGGAGCGCGTGCCAGAGAAGGAAAGGGACCGACATGGTTCCTCCGCCGATCCCCACGAGCGCCGAGATTCCCCCGATCAGACTGCCGAAGCCGAACATCCCCAAACCTTCCACAGGCTTGCGGGGAGAGGGCTTGAACTCCAGAAACATCTGTATCGAGACATAAAAGAGAAATGCGACGAAAAAGCCTTTGAGAAACCGCGTGGAGAGCTGTGCAGCCACCCATGTGCCGACAAGGGAGCCGGCAAGGATTCCTGGTGAGATCCTTTTGAATATTCCCCACTCTACAGCCCTCCGTGCATGGTGGGACCGCATGCTGGATATCGAGGTGAATACTATGGTCGCAAGTGAAGTCCCGATCGCCATATGGGCGATATGAGCATCCGGAAGGTGCTGGGAGGTGAACATGAATGTAAGCATCGGAACGATGATAATCCCGCCACCGACACCAAGAAGCCCGGCCAGCAGACCTGCCATTACGCCAAGGCCGCCATAGGAAAGCCAGGAGGTGATATCCATCCGTGTTTGTCCCCTCGATAGTTCCAGCAATTGAGCAGTAACTATACACAAACAGCACCGGTTTCACAACATTGGCCATGTCATTCGGACTGCTCGGCTTCCTTGGCCATTTCGTGTTTACATTAGTGTATAAATCGAATAATGTTACCCATCCCAACAGGGTGGAGGGAACAATGGAACAGCTCAGGGAAACACCGCTTATTGCAAGGCATAACGAGCTTGGCGCTCTCATCGCTCCTTTCGGCGGCTGGAACATGCCGATTCAGTACGAAGGTATTATAGCAGAGCACCGCTGGTGCCGGGAGAAGGCAGCTCTCTTTGATATCTGCCATATGGGGGAGTTTCTTTATCAGGGGGATATCGCCGAAGGAGGTCTGGAGGATGTATTTACCTTTTCGGTCGCCTCCATCCCGGTTGGTCGCTCCCGCTACGGCTTCCTCCTGAACGAACAGGGGGGGATAATCGACGACCTGATAGTCTTCCGTCTCGCCGTAGATGAGGCGATGATTGTAGTTAATGCCGCCACTGCAGGTAACGATTTCAAGGTAATCTTTTCACGGCTCAAGGCCGGAGCGCTTTTGACGGACATCTCTGCTGCCACCGGTAAACTCGACCTGCAGGGGCCAATGGCACGGGATATCATGGTTGATCTGTTCGGCCCGGAGATTGCGGCGATCCCTTACTTCCGCTTTATTGCCATGGAGATTCTCGGCTCAGAGGCAATCGTCAGCCGCACTGGGTACACCGGAGAGCTTGGCTACGAGATATTCCTCCCTTCAGAAAAGGTGGTCGAACTGTGGGACCGGATCTCAGGCTATCCCAGTGTCAAGCCAGCCGGCCTGGGTGCCCGGGATCTTCTTCGCCTTGAGGTGGGGTACAGCCTTTACGGAAACGACCTTGACGATACTATCACTCCGCTGGAGGCGGGTCTGGAGATGTTTGTAAATTTCGACAAGGAGTTTGTCGGCAAAGAAGCTTTACTGAAGCAACGATCGGAAGGGTTGAAGCGGACAAAGGTTGCCTTCCGCGTCGGTTCCCGGCGATCGCCTCGACATCATTACGAGGCCTGGTCTGCTGATGTGCGGATCGGAGCAGTTACCAGCGGCTCCTTTTCACCCATGCTCGGTTGCGGCATCGGTCTGGCCCTTGTCGATCCGAATTTCGCGGCTATCGGAACAGAGGTCTCAATTCGACATGAAAAGATCAGTATGGATGCAACCGTCTGCGAACTGCCGTTCTATGGCGGCGGATCGCTCAGGAGATAATCGATCGTAGGGGTGGCCCCCTGTGGCTGCCCTGGATTCCAATCAAGTACCCGCAAGGAGTCGAGGATGCCGAATACGTACTACAGCAAAGAACACGAATGGGTAAGGGTAGAAGGGAACATTGCGACCGTCGGGATAACCGAGTATGCGGCTCACCAGTTGGGAGATGTCACCTTTGTTGAGCTTCCGGCAACCGGCAAGACGGTGAAGCAGTTTCAGCTGCTCTGCGCTATCGAGTCGGTAAAGGCGGCCAGCGATATCTATGCTCCCGTATCCGGCAAGGTTGTTTCGGTCAATGAGGCGCTTGACAGCACTCCTGAGATCGTCAACGAGTCTGCGGAAGAGGCTGCCTGGATGGCCTGTCTGGAGATGTCCGATCCGGCAGAGGTTGCGACCCTGATGAGCAGGGAGCAGTACGACGAATTTCTGAAAGGGCTCTGAAAACTGCCTCTGGTGAGATCAGGCTACAGAATGTTCCAAGGGGATTGCTATGAGCTACTGTCCACACACGCCTGAAGAAATTCGGGAAATGCTTGCAACAATAGGTGCCCGGGGTATCGACGACCTGTTTAGCCCTATTCCTTCTTCGCTCAGGGCGAAATCGTTCGACATGCCAGCTGGCATGTCTGAATTTGAGATGCTGGGAAGGTTGCAGGAGATGGCGTCACGTAATGGCAACCTTACGCAGTTTGTCGGCGGCGGCTATTACGATCATCTGATCCCCGCTGCAGTGGACCACCTGGCCGGCCGGTCCGAATTCTATACCGCCTATACCCCCTACCAGCCGGAGTGCTCCCAGGGGAGCCTTCAGGCTCTGTTCGAGTATCAGACTGCGATCTGCCGGTTGACCGACCTCGATGTCTCCAATGCCTCGCTGTATGATGGAGGCACTGCCTTGGCCGAGGCAGCCATGATGGCGTTGCGGATCACCGGCAGAAACAGGTTGATCCTGGACGGAGCGGTTAATCCGCTCTCAAGGGCAATAGTAAAGACCTATCTGGCCAATCTAGCGGTGGAGGTTGTTGAGTTGCCCCCGGTGGACGGTCTGCTGGACCGGGAGAGCTTGGTGCGCGAACTGGACGACCGTTGCGCTGCAGTGCTGGTGCAGAATCCTACCTTCTTCGGTTGCGTCGCAGATTACAGCGATCTTGCACTTCAGGTGAAAGACGCTGGGGCTCTGCTGGTGGCCTCGGTCTATCCGATAGGCCTCGGGATCCTCAAGTCTCCGGGCGAAATGGGTGTAGATATAGCCGTGGGCGAGGGGCAGAGTCTCGGCAATCATCTCTCTTTCGGCGGGCCGGCCTTCGGTTTCATTGCGGCACAGAAAAAATACATCCGGAACATGCCGGGTCGTATCGTCGGCGAAACCGTTGACCGGGAGGGGCGGCGAGGTTTTGTCCTGACCTTGCAGGCCCGCGAACAGCACATCAAACGCCACAAGGCTACCTCCAATATCTGCAGCAACCAGAGCCTCTGTGCCCTGCGCGGCCTTATCTTCCTGGCATCCCTGGGGAAAGAGGGGCTGGCCGACCTTGCGCGGCTCAACCGTGACAAGGCCGAGTATGCAAAATCAGTCATTTCCTCAGTGAAAGGGGTTTCAGTGCTCTCCAGCGCCCCGACCTTCAATGAGTTTACCATTGCCCTTCCCAAGCCGGCAGACGAAGTGGTGGCAACTCTTCTTGAAAAGGGGATTGCTGCCGGAGTGCCGCTCGGCCAGTACTACCAGGGTGCGGATAACTGTCTGGTGGTTACGGTGACCGAAAAGAGGACAAAGGCTGAAATTGACCGGCTGGCCGCGGAACTCGGGAGGGTGCTATGGAACTGATCTTTGAGAAATCCACGCCTGGACGACGCGGGGTGCGCCTGCCTGCCGCCGATGTGCCCGCTGCGACGCCGCTACCGAAGGGGTTGCTGAGAGCTGAGCCGGCCGGCCTCCCGGAGCTTTCCGAGCTGGATCTGGTGCGTCACTTTACCCAGCTGTCGCGCCGTAACATCGGGGTTGACACCACCTTTTACCCGCTCGGTTCCTGCACCATGAAGTACAACCCAAAGGCTCTGGAAGAGGGAGCGAAGCTTTTTGCAACGTTCCATCCTATGACAGCGCTGCTGCCCGGCGGAGAGCGCCACGCCCAGGGCGCGCTTGCCATGCTCCACCATATGGGCGAACTGCTCTCCGAGATCACCGGCATGGACGAGGTGACCTGTCAGCCGCTGGCAGGTGCGCACGGCGAGATGACCGGCATCATGCTGGTTGCCGCCTACCACAAGGCCAAGGGACACAACAAGAAGTACGTCATCGTCCCGGACTCATCGCATGGCACCAACCCTGCGTCAGCCGCCATGGTCGGCTACGAGATCATAACCATCCCCACCGCCCCTTACGGCGACATGGATCTTGATGCATTCAAGGCGGCATTGAACCACGAGGTTGCCGCAGTGATGATGACCTGCCCCAACACCCTTGGCCTGTTCAATCCGCATATCAAGGAGATCTGCGACCTGGCTCACTCGGTGGATGCCCTGGTCTACTACGACGGAGCCAACCTGAACGCTATCCTGGGCAAGGTACGGCCGGGCGACGTCGGGTTCGACGTGGTCCATGTAAACCTGCACAAGACCTTCGGGACCCCGCATGGCAGTGGCGGACCTGGCAGCGGCCCTGTGGGGGTAAAAAAGTCACTCATCCCATTCCTGCCTGTTCCTCGGGTGGTAAAGCAGGCTGACAGCACCTTCGCTCTTCTGTCCGATAATCCCCAGAGCATCGGCCGTACCGCCAACTTCTTCGGTAACTTCGGCGTCATGGCAAAGGCCTATGCCTATATCCTGATGCTCGGCAGAGAAGGGCTTATCGAGGTGAGCGAACTGGCGGTTCTGAACGCAAACTACATCATGAACCGTCTGAAGGACGTCTATGAACTCCCCTACAACATGATCTGCATGCACGAGTGTGTCTTCTCGGCAAGCAAGCAGCTGGCCCATGACGTCCATGCCATCGACATAGCCAAGTTCCTCATCGACAAGGGGTACCACCCACCCACGGTTTATTTCCCGATGATCGTCAAAGAGGCGATCATGATCGAGCCGACTGAGACCGAGAGCAAGGCGACACTGGATGCCTTCATCGCGGTCATGCGAGAGGCGGCTGAACTGGCTGAGACCGATCCTGCGGCCCTCAAGCGTGCCCCTCTGACGACTCCGATTTCGCGACTCGACGAGACCAAGGCGGCCCGCGAGCAGAATGTCTGCTACTTTGGATGTTAGGTAAGGGTTGGCGTTTCATCAATACCGGCCCCCTGCCAGGCCCGGAGAACATGGCCATTGATGAGGCGCTCCTCCGCTGTTTTACCCCTGAAACCTCAACGCCGGTGCTCCGCCTTTACGGATGGAGTCCACCGGCGTTGTCGCTGGGGCGCTTCCAGGATTTGGCGAAGGTGCTGGACCTGGAGCGTTGTCAGATTGATGGTCTGCCCATCGTCCGGCGAGTCACTGGCGGTGGGGTGATCTACCATGCTGAAGAGCTGACCTACTCCATTGTCTGCGCGCCGCACCATCTCCCTCAGGCTGCCACGATCAAGGAATCCTTCCGCATCCTGACCGGATATCTTCTTGCGTTCTATCGATCCTTCGGGCTTACGCCTGCTTATGCGGCCGATGTTCACTGCAAAGATGCAGGGCTTGGAGAACGTACCTCATATTGTTTTGCCGGCAAAGAGAGTTTCGATATTTTGATAGATGGCCGAAAGATCGGGGGCAATGCCCAGCGACGCCTGAAAAGCGTCATATTCCAGCATGGTTCCATACCGCTCAAGGACAGGTCTGCGATAGGGGCTGATTTTATGCGCGAACCGCCGACCGGGATCGGTTGTGCCGTGACCTCCCTTGCCCAGCAGGGGATAACTATTGAAGCGGATTTGTTGGGGAAACGTCTTGCGGAGTGCTTTGCTGAAACCTTCCTCATCACGCTGACCCCTTCAGGGCTCAGCACGGTAGAGAGGGAAGTTGCAGCGGCCTTTGTCGCAGGCAAATACGCAAGCGATGCCTGGAACCTTCGGGGAGAAGAACAATGAAGATAGTTCGCAAGCCTGAGTGGCTTCAGAAGCGGGTGAATCCCGCGGCTCACGCCGAAATGGAGCGCCTGCTCGGGGGGCTTGGGCTTCACACCGTCTGCCAGGAGGCGCTCTGCCCCAATATCAGCGAGTGCTTTCGTCAGAAGCAGGCAACCTTCCTGATTATGGGGAGAGCCTGCACCCGGTTGTGTACCTTCTGCAATGTCACAAAGGCAAAGCCGCTTCCGGTCGATCCGGAGGAGCCGGAACGTGTGGCCGCGGCGATTGCTCAGCTTGGTTTGACCCATGTTGTTATCACCAGCCCGACGCGCGACGATCTTCCTGATGGGGGTGCCGCTGCCTATGCCGGGACGGTAGCTGCAATTCATAGGGGAGCCCCTACGACCCGGATCGAGCTGCTTGTCCCCGATTTCAAGGGAAACCGGGCGGCACTGGAGCAGGTTCTTACGTCAGGGCCTGACATCTTCGGGCATAACGTTGAAACTGCACCGCGACTCTACGCAATCCGCGAGGGGGCTGACTATCAACGATCTCTGGCGGTTCTTGAGTCGGCGAGGGAGCTGGCACCGGCTATCCCGACCAAGTCAGGCCTGATGCTCGGACTTGGGGAGAGTCTGGACGAGGTGCGGCAGGTGATGGCTGATCTGCTCTCAGTCGGCTGCTCATACCTGAGCCTGGGTCAATACCTGGCCCCGAGTCGTCGCCACCAGCCGGTGTCAGAGTTTGTAGATCCTCAGACATTCGACCTGCTCCGGGAAGAGGGTCTCCGGATGGGATTCAGGCATCTTGAGAGCGGGCCATATGTCCGTAGTTCCTACCATGCGGAGGGTTATCAGTAAGGGGATTGAAGCATAACTGTGAATTCTCTAAGATAATTAGACTATACACAAGATAATTAGATTTTCATACAAGCAAATCAGACTGAGATTATCCTCGGCCACTTTACAATCTTCAGTTCATTAAGGGCAGTGGTGAATGCAATCTAGAATCATCACTATGATGATTTAGGGTCTCACTTAAAACGCAGGCCGACCACCGTATATAGTGTTTCCTGTATACGTTCATTCGTATCCGGAATAATTGCATATCATGGTGGAAATTGACCGGCATACCTGACGAAGCTTGACCACAGTTCCAGCTTGATGACCAGATTTACGGTATGGTGACCACTATTCCGCTAAAGTGACCGCCGTTACGGAGTCGCTGACCGGTCGTTCTTCCCGTTACTCGCCTTCTAATCAAGGTCCAGCGGGCTCTTCGCTTCCTTGATTGTCCTCACCGGCACGCAGTGGGTGTAGATCATGGTGGTTTTCAGGCTGGAATGGCCGAGCTTGGTCTGGATGGTACGGATATCATAATTGGCTTGCAACAGATGGGTGGCATAGGAATGGCGGAAGGTATGGGCCGTCACCCTCTTGGGTATCTTTGCCTTGCGCACCGCCACATACAATGCCCGCTGCAAGCGCGACTCATGAATATGATAACGCCGCAGTTCTCCGGTTTCCTCCACCAGCGTCAAGGTCTGCTGCGGGAAGTACCATTGATGCAGCAGTTCTTTCGGTGCTTGTGGATACTTCCGTTCCACTGCATCATCCAGGAACACCCCGGCATACCCTGCCGCAAGGTCCTTCCCGTGCAGTTCACTCACCTGCTGAATCTGTCGGTGCAGTTCATCGATTGCCGACTCCGGCAATGGCACGGTTCGGTCTTTCTTCCCCTTGCCGTGGATGGTCAGAATACCCGCATCGAAATTGAAATCACGCAACCTCAACTGCAAACACTCGAACAGGCGCAGGCCACAACCGAACAACATCTTCACGATAAGGTCGAACGGATATTCCAGATGCGCCAGGATGGCGTCGATCTCGTTCCGCGACAATACCACCGGTACATACTGTGACCTCTTGGCCCGCGGGACATCGCGCAGTTCGCCGAACTCGCGCTTCAGTCCATGCCGATAGAGGAACAGCAGCGAATTGAACGCCTGGTTCTGGGTGGTGGATGCCACATGGCAGTCCACCGCTAAATGGGTCAGGTAGGCCTTGACATCATCACTGCCCAGCTCGGCAGGCGGTTTGTCCTTGAGGAACCGCTGAAACTTCCGCGACCAAAGCGCATAGGTCTTCAGCGTTTTGCGGGAATAATGCCGTACTTTGATCTCGGCCGCCAGTGCTGCAAGCACTTCATCCCACTCGGGCGAGGACGACTTCTCCTGATAACCTGCCTCTGAATAGAACGATTTGCGGACGGAATCAAAGGATGGCGGTTTTGTATCTGGATGGCTTGTGGCAGCACATTGTTTCGCTGAATCCGTATCCCTGGCAGTAGTCTTTCGACCGGCATTGCTGTTATTCAGCATTGTAAAATAAAGTGTCACCGCATGGCGGGCGTGTCGCCTCTGTTCGACGTCCTGATGTTTCTGCTGCAGTTTTTCCAAAAATCTCTGGATACGTTCATCCGGTTCACTTGTAATCTGATACTTCTCGCAGAAATCCATGAAAAACCGCAACCACTTCAGGTAATGCGCACGATCGGCGTCCATAATGCCGCAACCACGGCAATATGCCTGATACCTCGCAGCAAGATGATCGGGAAGTAGAATCATCGATGTTTCCTTTTTTTGAAGATTCTAATTTGCAGACTATCAATGTTTGCGTATAGTGACAAGAAATATACCACAACGGGACATCGTATGAAAACTCGCCTCATTCTTAAACCCGGTCAACGCGGTACAAAAAGCCTTACCAGTAAATACGGTGATGACCTTGTTTGTGTGAGATTCAGGTATGATGCCACGACACGGCAGCGCATAAAAACGGTCGAACTGATAGTCGAACGCACTGCCTGGGAACCGCCACCTGAAAAACTTTCTCTGGACACAGTTATTGCCATACAGATTGCGGGCTATGAAACAAAACTTCGCAAAAAAGTCAAAGCCGTCGGCGGAAAATGGAATCCTGAGAAACGCCTCTGGTATCTCAGATATGGTGACATCGCCGGAACAGAACTGGAAAAGCATATATATGTAGATGCATCGGTATAAGTAACAAAAATCGAAATGCATATACAGATAGATACAAAATCGTCATCTACAGGTAGATGCAAGCATATACATATAGATGCTTGTATCTACAGATATATACATAAAGCTGTCCGCTCAATAACGAGTTATGCACCCCAGAAAAATAGAGGTGAGTGAATGTGTAAAATAGACTGGACTGTAGTGGCCGAATTTTCAAAAGCAATGCTAACCCCG